>CAIWTC010000001.1 GCA_903915485.1 uncultured Ignavibacteriales bacterium
ATGAGATAATTGATGAATTAAAATATCGAGCGAATAAATATGAGTTTGACATCAATAAAGAAATAAAGGAAATAGTTAGCGATGTACTTACGGGCGAATTGACACTGCAGATAAACCACGACACCAACGAACCGAGGATTGTTCCAAATTCATTTGCCCCGTTCTCGATAAACATAACCGAATCTGGTTTCAACGCATTGAATTTATTGCGACAATTCGTAATTGATTCGTCTAAGACCCAGTTTAATCTCGACCATCTAAAACAAATTGGGCATGAACTCAAGAAGCGCATTTCCAATTTGGATGTAAGAATCAATAAGTTGACAGAACTCATAGCTAATGAAGAACGAATAGCACAAGTGCGCAAACTTGGAGAACTTCTTTCAGCGAATATATATCGCATTGCTAAAGGTGATTCAATAATTGAGGTTGAAGATTTTTATGACAACAACAAACTACTGACAATCGAACTTAAAGAAGGATTAACTCCCCAACAAAATATTGACATTCATTTTAAGAAAGCACGGTCCCTAGAACAGTCGGTAAAACGCTCGCTTGAAGAGATTCCACTATTGCAAACTAAAAGAGTTCAACTACAGAAACAGTTAGAAGATTTTAACGCGATGTCAATGGATGAACTAAAAGAACTGAATAAAAATATTGAACAGAAAAAGAAACTTATGAATAAAGACAAAGAAATTGCCAAGACTATTAAATTTATAATCGATGATAAATTCACTCTGCTTGTGGGTAAGGACAGCAGGAATAATGATTTACTCACACTTCACATTGCAAAGCCCGAAGACATATGGCTTCATGCGAGGAGCGTTCCGGGTTCGCATGTTGTAATTCAGACTAACAACACGAAAGATGAAGTTCAAAAATCAGTAATAAAAAAAGCCGCATCAGTTGCAGCATTTTATAGTAAAGCCAAAAACGCGGGATTGGTTCCCGTGTCCTATACTAAAAAGAAATATGTCTCCAAAAGAAAAGGCTCACCCGACGGCCAAGTAATGCTGATGCGAGAAGAATCAGTTATGGTTAAGCCATGTATTCCCGAAGGTGTTGTGATTGTTAAAGATGACAACACAGGTGTTATTGAATTTTAACAACTGAGCAAACACTTAACAGCTATAATACAATTATAATTTAAGTTGCTTGAACCGGTATTGAAATCCAAAAGATTGCGCCGCCTTTGGGTAAATTCTCAAACCAGATTTTTCCGCCGTTAAGGTCAATTAACTCTTTACACAATTGAAGACCTAAGCCTGTTCCCTTTTCTCCTGCGGTTCCTTGCGTAGAGACTGTCTCGCCAAACTTGAACAACTTAGTCTGTATTTCCGCAGGCACCCCTTTCCCTGTATCCCTTATTCCTATATTTATATACCCTGGGTCAGTCGATTCATAAATCGCAAATATCCCCCCGCACTGAGGAGTAAACTTGAGCGCATTGCCAATCAGATTATGCAGTATGCAATGCAATGAAGTAGTATCTGCATAAACCATAATATTCTCAGGTACAGTATTAACAAAACTTACGCTCTTAAAAGTAAAATTAACATTATAGACATTTTCAATTTTCTTTAGCATTTCCTTAATTGGAAAATTAATCGGAGATAATTTTTTATTTGAATTCTGCAATGCAGTTAAGTTTAACAGATTAATTGTCAAGTCATTTAACCCATTTAGAGAAGTAAATAAATTACCTATAATATCTTTACGCTCGCCGTGTGATAAATCTTCATATTCACTTAATAATATCTTAGCATATTCTGCGACACCCCACATAGGGCTTTTCAAGTCATGTGCTACTATCCTAAAGAATTTATCCTTCATTTGATTAAGTTCTTTAAGCTCAACATTCTGCCTGGTAATTGTGTCACTTTTTTCATCAAGTGTATTATATATTTTCTTAAG
>CAIWTC010000002.1 GCA_903915485.1 uncultured Ignavibacteriales bacterium
CATCAAGTAAGCCATTATTATCAAAATTACCGGAAGAAAGAGTTAAGTTGCCGGTAATTGTTCTACTTGCATGAAGAGTGACACCGCCATTATTGTAAATGCTAAGGTTTTTAGGACCGTCAAGTGAAGGGAATTCAGCGTCTGCAGTTACTTGTGGAGTAATTTGACCAGGTGCGCCATATTGTAAAATTGCATTTGGTCCGTATATTAAAAAATAAACATTATTAAGATGAAGTGAAGCAGTTCCTCGGAGAGACAATGTTCCGTTAACAGTTATATCTGAATTAATAATTTTAGGACCGCCGCCGCTTAAGTATAAGTTATTAAATGTTGTCATCGATGCAGGAATTCTAGATGTATCAGAGCGTGAAAATCTAACAGTACCTTGGGAATAATTAATTCCTAAGAGTGGAAGGGGAGTAGTGCTTGTTCCGCAGTTGAATTCACCGCCTGCTTCAATAGCAATGTATGCAGTTTTATGATATAGAGCAGTGGTTGTAGAACTTTGAAGAACTCCACCACTATGAACTGTAATTATACCGGGGTTAAAATATCCGTTAATAGAAAATCCAGGATTGAGAATTACTAATCCTCCATTCATGATTTCGATTCCATTAAGATTTATTCCATTTGAACTAATACTAGTGAGAGTAGCTTTACCATATACGGTCATTTTACCAATTTTAGCCGCCAATGAATCTGTTGATTGAAGAAAAGTACCACTGCGGATATGTGAACCTCCGCCGACCATATAAAAAGCGCCTAAACTTTGAACTGTTATAGTGCCCTTAAGTCCCGTGCCTCCAATAGTCGCGGATTGAATATCATCAGTTGTATCAAGTTCGAAAATACCTTTTTTAATTTCCAAAGATGTACCGAAACAAAAACGCATATTGTTTCCTGCAGTTGAAACTTTGCCGGTGTCTTTGTCAACAATCATTTCCTGAAAACTGGTTGAAGCGCCTGTACCTGTAGGCCATGCTGTAATTTTCCAACCGACTAAATTTTGAACAAGCGCAGAACCTGTAAAAACTATTTTGGCACCGGTGGTCCAAGTGGTAAATACCCTGTGGAGTGAATCCCGCAAGGTAAAGTCACCATAGACTTTCAAAACGCTTATGTCTGCAGACATAATAAAATGTCCGGTATCTGAAAATGCAACATTCTTGCAAACTGCACTTCCATCATCAATTGTGATGTTGTGTGCCCCGACAAGTACATTTGTATTTGAATCAGGAACAACGCCACTTGACCATGTTGATGCGGATGACCAAGGTCCTGAGGCTAGTGAAGTTACTTGTGCTTGTATTTGTGTAGACAAAATAACAAAGAACAGAGCAATAAACAGTTTTTGTATTTTCATAAAATTACCTTTCTTCTTACTAATTACTAAAAAATTCCGTTAAGTCGAATATAGTTTTCCAAAGCCTTGCCTGCTTTTGCTGAGACAGGAGAAATAAGTTTACATACTCCTTTTATTTCTTCAGTAGAAAGCACTGCTTGAGAATATAATGCTATTGAAACATTATTTGTCCCTGTAACCTCTTTGCGTGAAAACTCAAATAATCGAATCATTGATTCATTTGGGTTAATCATACAAACATTCTTAAATATACTATTAAGTTTTTTTTCGAAAGCTGATTTAGCAAATCCATAATGTGTACAACACATCGCGGCAAATACTTTAGACTCTGATTCCTTTTGTGACTGTTTCGGCATCTCATCTAAATAGAAATCAATGAGATTGTTTACCATGTCGCTTGAAGGGTCTGCTTGTATTTCACTTTCAAGATTTGGAAATGATTGTACTGCAATCCGTTCATTTGAGATACCATTTTTAATGAGCAAATCCTTATGGGCTGAAGATTGAATAGTTGTTTCTGTTCCCATGATAATAGCAGAAGCATCTGGATTCTTCATTAGGCTATCGGTTGTTATCTTTACGCCTAATTCAACAATACCCAAAACCGGAGTATGTGCATTTTTAGAAAAATCTGTCAGAGGATAAACTACTGATAGTGTATTGCATGCTATAAGTATGATATCCGGTTTAAAATAACCCTGCATTTTATACAAAATCCCCGAAAAAATATCAGCCTTAGACTGCGCATCGTGAAGTTCGTTATATCTGAAATTAGACTGGGGTAAAGCGTTGCAGAATATTATCTGTACATTCTTAAGAGATTTATTCGCGCTGAGGATTGAGTCAATACCTGCAGCAACAGAAAAACCGCCTAAACCCGAATCAGTAACCAAGATACGAACTGTATCTTTTTCAAGAAGTGCATTGGTGATTTGTGTGTATTGAGCAAAAAGATTAACAGCCGTTATTAATATAATAAAAACGGATAAATTAATTATGCGGAAAATCAGATTACTTTTTGAGTTAGTCATCGTCTATATATTGATTACTTTATTAACAATGCACGAAGTACTAAGGGAATTACCAATAGCGCATAAGAAATTTGGACTCGCCAGTTTTCCTCTGTAAATAACTCTCTGATGGTATAAACCAGCAAGAGAATAACTATACAAACATATATGATAAATAGCATTTACAATTTCCTTTAATTAAAGAATCGAGCCGATTTCTCGGGCAAACATTAACATTAAAACACCTATTACAAGCGTGATGATAATTGGTATTATACAATATTTTAAAATCATAAAATTATTTTTTTCACCAACAATTTGACTTGCAAATACAGGTAATAGTAGCGGGGGAGGCATAAGATCTCCGACACCTGCAATTAATGTGAGTGCAGATGTAACAACATAAACATTTGTTCCAAGTCCAAGTGCATAAACAAGTGGAACTCCAAATATTGAAGCAGCAGTAAATGCAGAGCCGAATGCTGGCATAATCACAGCAATTGCCGGATAAAGAGTGTTCTGTGGTAAATCAAGCAACGATGTTGCAATAAATCCGCGAACACCGGTTAATGTCATTATTTGAACAAACATACCAACACCCACGAGAATGCTTAGAATTGGTAATGAATCTTTTAAGGCTCCGCGAAGCATCTCGTCAATCTTAAACTTTTCGCCTGTTCCAAATCCGATGACTGTACCAATAAGGAAAATTAATGGTATTCCTATATCAGGGATAAGTTTTGCAAGAATTCGGGTAGCAATCATCATTCCAATTACAAAAACGATAGGAATAAAAAGTTTAAAACCATGCTTTGGTAATACAGATGATGGCAGTTTTTCTAAGACAACTTTAACATCATATTTTCTAAGATATCTTATTCTGAAATATAATGCTGTTATGATTGCTGCAGGAAAAGTTGCCAAAATAAGAGGGATGGTAAATCCTTCATAAGGCATATCAACACCGCCGCCTATTATCATGACAGGTAAGTTGATAGGCGGGGCAATCATTCCGAATACTGCTGACATAGCCAACAATGCCCCAACTGCTGGAACAGGCATTCCCATAGCAAGTAACGCCGGGGCAACAAGAGCACCTGTAGTTAGAATGCATGTGGATGAGATGCCTGTCAACATTCCTGGGAACATTATGAAAAATACAATTAGTATTATAAGTAAAGTCGGGTACTTATGCATTCTTTTGATAAGCGAGTAGTTTATCGACGCAAGAGCGCCCGTTGCATTAACTACTTTCATGAATACCATTGCCGTATACACGATTAGAATTGGATCAAGAAAGGCAATCCCGCCTTCGACGAGATGCCTGATAGGGATTCCAACTCCGCCTGCAAGTCCGCCAAATACTGCACTGAGTGACAATGCAACACCTGACGGGAGTTTTAGAACAAAAACCCCGGCTACGAAAGTTAAAATAAGTACAATTAATACAATTAATTCATTTGACATACACGAGTTCCGTTAGAAAGATATCTGGAAATCCAACATATATCGGTTTAATCCGACTCTGTCTTCAGTTGAACTAATAGAACCGCTATGGTTAATATCAAAATCTTTATCTTTTGGTATTACTCGGCCATATCTAAATTGTGTTTGAGTTGTTGATGATAAGCTGTAATAAACTTTGATAGCCCACTCATCATCCATGGAGTTGTAACCATCATTGTTCAGATATTCATCAACTTTAGTATATTGAAACTGAATACGAACTTTTGGTAAAGCATAAGGGACAAAATAAATTCTCGAATACCATATACGGCAACCCTCTAAATTGCGGTTAGCGTGTGGTTGGTCTCCGCCGACTTCACCATTTACATATCCGGTTCTTTCACCCCAGAAAAAGCTAGGGTATGGTGGAGCAAATCCTTCGATTTTATCTTTGGTTTTGCTGTCGTCGCCTTGGTAAGCGGCATATTTAGATTCAACTTTTATTGACTTAAAAGGCCACATGCTGAATCGGTAAGCAGCGCCTCCCATGTATCCGATACCTTCTTTAACAGGGGTGCCGGGAGCGTTATCAAATTTTTGATAAGCAAATTCACCGAAGTATTCAAGTTTTCCGTTAAAGTAATTTGATGCAAGACCGCCGCCTAATATGTAGTTATCATTAAAGACGCCTCTAGGTTTATTCAGGATTGAATATGCTGTTAGGTCTTGGTTCATTACATCAGCGCCAACTTTCAAAACATAAATCTGGTCACTGCCTGGATCAGGATATAAACCGCTTGCACTTACATTCTGCCCTGTGATTGCACCAAAAGCTGTTAGTGTGTAGATGTCA
>CAIWTC010000003.1 GCA_903915485.1 uncultured Ignavibacteriales bacterium
TATAAGTCACTTGTTATAGGTAAGAACGGAAAAGAGTTTTATTGGTACAAATTCCGGTCTATGTTTGCAAATAATGACCAAAATGTTCATCAAAAACATCTTGAGGAAATTATTAAGAACAACAAGACTACAGAAAAAATTAAAGATGACCCAAGAATAACTTGGATTGGGAAGTATCTGCGCAAATATAGTTTAGATGAACTTCCGCAGTTGATAAATGTATTAAAAGGGGAAATGAGTTTGATTGGTCCGCGCCCGTGTTTGCCATATGAATACAAACTTATGAGCAACTGGCAGAAACGCAGGACAAAAGTTTTACCGGGAATGACAGGTCTATGGCAGATATCCGGCAGAAATAAAGCAGATGTAACATTCAACGATTCGATGATTTTGGATTTATTTTATGCCAATAATCTTTCGTTTTGGTTAGATATGAAAATAATTTTAAGAACCATTCCGGTAGTAGTATTCGGAAAAGGAGGAAGTTAATAAATTGGTTAATGTAGGTGTAATTGGATGCGGATATTGGGGCCCGAACCTTATTCGCAATTTTCAACAAAATTCGGACAGCAAAGTAGTTAAAATCAGTGACCTTCGCGAAGGAAGACTTGAATTTATAAAAGGACTTTATCCAGAAGTTATAACAACTCAGGATGCAAATGAAATAATAAATGACCCCAACATTCAGGCAGTTGTTATTGCAACTCCTGTTAATACTCATAAGGACCTGGCTATTCAGGCGATGAGAAACGGTAAGCATGTTTTTGTAGAGAAACCTCTCACGGAAAGTATAGTTGCCGCAGAGGAATTGGTAAGCGAAGCAAAGAAATTAAATAAGATTGTTGCCGTTGGACACATCTTTCAGTTTGCTCCTGCAGTGAGTGCTCTCAAAAGAGAAATTGAAGCAGGTACGCTTGGAAAAGTTTATCACTATTCTTCACAAAGAATTAATTTAGGACCGCCAAAAACAACCGTTGATGTTCTTTGGGATTTAGCACCGCATGATTTATCAATCGTGCTTTATTTATTTGGAGAATCGCCATCAAAAGTTATTGCCCACGGTTCAAGTAACTGGTGGGAAGGTTATGTGGATAATGCACACATTCTTATGGATTTCCCAAGCGGCAAAACTGCTCACATACATTTGAGTTGGTTATCTTCTAAGAAAACACGCCGGACAATGTTGTTCGGAGAGTACGGTAATTTTGAATATGACGAAACTCTTCCTGATGAGAGCAAGGTTGTGTATTATGACAAAGGCATCGATAACAGAATTAATGCTAAAGATAATGAAAAAGTAAATCTGCAATACGGTGTTGGTGAAGTTAGACCTGTTGAAGTAGTTAAAGGTGAACCTTTGGCATTAGAAGTTAATGCGTTTATCCAGGCAATTATGTCAGGAGTTCCGCCAATCAATGACGGTAATATCGGAATGGAAGTTGTTAAGATTCTTGAAGCGGCTACAAAATCTATGAAAGGTATTTAATATGGCTGATTTTTTTGTACATGAAAAAGCAATTTGTGAAACCGAGAATATCGGTAAAGGAACAAGAGTCTGGTCTTTTTCGCATATAATGAAAAATGTTGAGATTGGTGAAGAATGTAATTTTGGCGACCACTCCTTTGTTGAGAACGGTGTCAAAATAGGAAATAGAGTGACTGTTAAAAACGGTGTTTCTATTTGGAATGGTGTTGAAGTTAGCGATGATGTTTTTCTTGGACCTAACTGTGTTCTTACGAATGATTTATTCCCAAGAAGCAAAGTTTATCACTCTGAAGATGTTAAAACTTATTTAAAAAGAGGTGTTAGCATAGGCGCTAATGCTACTATCGTTTGTGGTACTACCCTTGGCGAGTATTGTTTGGTTGCTGCAGGTTCAGTAGTAACAAAAGATGTTCCTCCTTTTGCATTAGTTGTAGGATCACCTGCAAGAGTTCGATATCACATATCAAAGCATGGTGATAAATTAGCTTTTGATGAAACCGGAAAAGCAGTTGATGCTGAAGGAAATACTTATTCCAAAGACATCAACGGCATAGTCAGTTTAATCTTGGAGGCCAAGTGATAATATCTCAAACTCCATTGCGGATTTCTCTTTGCGGAGGTGGTACCGATTTTAAAGGATACTACGAGAAAGAAGAAGGCTTTGTTGTAAGCACAGCAATTGATAAATATGTATATGTTATTGTTAAAGAAAGATTTGACGATAAGATTTATGTTGATTACGCGCGCAAGGAGATAGTTGATTCTATCGATGAAATAAAACATGAATTAGTAAGAGAAGCAGCAAAAAAATCCGGAATAACAAATGGTTTTGAAGTTGCGATGCTTGCGGATATTCCTTCGGAAGGCAGTGGACTTGGTTCATCGAGTAGTTTGGCGGTTGGACTATTGAATGCGTTTTATACATTTCAAGGAGTGCAAGTTACTCATGAACAGTTGGCCAGAGAAGCATGTGAGATTGAAATTGATATTCTCGGCAAACCGATTGGAAAGCAAGACCAGTATATAGCAGCGTATGGCGGACTTTCAACAGTAAAATTTAAGAAAGATGGTTCCGTTGAAGTTGGTAAAGTAAATTTGCATGGCGACTTGAAAAGAAAGCTTGGCGGGAATCTGCTTTTGTTTTTTACTAATACAACCAGGAAAGCAGCGTCAATCCTTGAGGAGCAACAAGCGAACATTGACGATACTATGGAGTTTCTAAATAAAATTAAACAACTAGCATTCGATGCTGTTGCTGCACTCGAAGCCGGTGAAATTGACGAGATAGGTAATCTTTTGGCAAAAAATTGGGAGTTGAAGAAAAAACTCTCCTCAAACATTAGCAATCCATATATCGATGAGATGTATAATCTGGCAATGACAGGTGGTGCAACTGGAGCAAAAATAGCAGGTGCAGGTGGCGGCGGTTTCCTAATGACTTATTGCCCACGCATGAGTCAGGATGATATGCGTGCAAATATGGCGGCATACAGAGAGTTTCCGTTTTTGTTGGAATCTTTTGGATCGCGAATCATGTTTAGTTATAGAAGATACGATTTAAAATAATACCATTATTTAACAGGAAGTTTAGTTTAATATGTCATTAGTTTTAGTTACCGGCGGTGCCGGATTTATTGGCTCGCATACAGTTGACCGACTTATTGAAGAAGGTTTTGATGTAAGGGTTTTGGATATTCTACAGAAACCTGTGCACATGAAAGGTAAACCTGCTTATTTAAATCCAAAAGCTGAATTTATTTTAGGCGATGTGCGTGATAGGGATACACTTGATAATGCGTTAAAGGGTGTTGAATATATTTACCACCTTGCAGCATATCAGGATTACCTGCCTGACTTCTCTACTTTTTTCCATGTGAACTCTGTCAGCACTGCAATGATATTTGAATTAATCGTTGAGAAAAAACTTCCGATAAAAAAATTCATTGTTGCCTCTTCACAGTTTGTTCAAGGCGAAGGATTGTATAAGAAAAAAGACGGTTCAATTATTTCACCGGACCAACGGCCTGTATCGCAGTTAGAAAGCGGTAAGTGGGATTGGCTTGATGAGAATGGTGATTTAATGGAATGGCAATGGACTCCCGAGACACATGCCAATCCGCCTAATGCTTATGCAATATCCAAATATTCCCAAGAGCAGATTGCGATGAGTTTTGGAAAGAGATA
>CAIWTC010000004.1 GCA_903915485.1 uncultured Ignavibacteriales bacterium
CCTGTTCTAACGAACTCACCATAGTTCATGTAAGTAATACTTCCGAGCAAGTTTCCACCCAACTCAGGCATGTATGCTCTACCCGAAACATAATCGTAGAAAAGGTCAAGATGAAATTCAGGAAGCCAGTTACTGTGAGTAATAGAGGCTTCATATCCTGTTAAAAATGCAGCACCGGCAGGATTCCAGAAAGAAGCAGATGAGTTATCTGCTAAGCCGGCACCGGATTCGCCCAAGGCACTGAACCTTGAATCAGGTGCGAGCATAAGGAAAGGCACCGCGGCCTGACCTCCCTGCGCAAAATTTATTTTTTGTGCTAACATCAAAACCCCCATAACGAGGATTACAAATTTTATACGCGACATTAAATTATCTCCATTTTATTATTATATCTATTAAACTATTAGTGCATTATTGCTAATTTTTTTGTAATATTTTTTACTTCGTTTCCTGAGAGCGAAGAAATTATAACCTTGTACAGATAGATTCCGTTAGCTATTGTATTTCCTTCTTTGTCTCTTCCGTTCCATGGAATGCGGAATGTTCCAGAACCACCGCTACTCTTAACAATCTGCTCAATTTGCTGAATCAGTCTTCCCGAAATTGAGTAAATTTTAATCTTTATTGAAACAGGTCCCACATTGTAGTAATTTCCCAAAAAGTATGTGTTATTAGAAAAAGGATTCGGGTAATTATAAACATCTTCAAGCAATAATCCTTCAGCGTCATCAACCTTAAAGAAAGTGGTTTTAGATGATGGATTATTGAATATGTCATAGACATCAACTTTTAAACTGTGCTCACCGTTTGAAAGTCCGTCAAACCTATAAGTTATCTTTCCTGATTTACCTGCAGAGTTTAAGTCTCCGCTGAAATATGTAGTAAAGTCTATCGGGTTCGCATCGTCTCCGTCAAGGATACCTTTCATCTGCCTGCCGAGTCCTGTGCCCGCAGTGTTCAAACCTGTTTCATCTACTAACGAAGCAAACAATGTTGAATTTGGTTTTATCAGATAAGCATCAGTTCTTGCAGGGTCATCGAATGCAACTGTAATCTCAGGACCTTTGCCGTCATTGATAACTGTTGAGTCACTACCGCTGATGAGTATATTGCTTGTAAATGCTAGTCCATCAGAATTATTCTGGTAAAAATAAAAAACTATTTTTCCGTTTTGTCCTTCATATGAAATATCTTTTGGAACAATGAAACTTGTTGAGAACTCTCCGTTGACAACACTTACTCTTCCGTTAAAGATAACACCGCCCTGTGCAAGCATATCGTAACCTGTTCCATATTCAGGGATACCTCTTAACTGCTTCGAATCATACACCGTAAGAACGCCTTCTCCGTTGAAAGATTTATCGACTGTTTTTGTGGTCGGCAAATATATACTTCCTTTGATTGACATTTTGCCGAGTGCTTTTACTGTCACCGTTAAATTTGAAGCAGAAGAATTAATACTGTCTATCGAACCGGATAAGCGGGGCATTCCCAATCTTAATGCAGGGTCGCAGAATAAGTGATACTTCAAATCGTTATCAAGTGAACGGTATTTTTTTGCCTGATAATATAAGTAACCAAGCGGGTAGCACAGGTTGAGCGTGTCTTTATCAGGTGCAAGCAACTGACCATAAAATGCTTTATTGATTTCGGCATTCAAGATAGAATACACCGGACGCGTTGATGAAAACACACCGATAGCACCGCCGTTTTCCTTGAACAAAAGTTCTTCGGTCGAACTTGTTGCGTTAGGTCTGTCAAAATATCCAAAGTCGCATGTAGCGGCAGTTAGGAAAAAATAATTCTTATTTGTTAGTGAGGGTACAGTTATGTCTTTCACAAATACTTGTTCATACGCCCATAGTTCGGGGCTACCATGACCGACATAATTAAGAATAAGCGTGCCTTCGTTGATTGCTCTGATGATTGCTTCATTTACTTCCGGTTTGCGTTTACCAAAACTTGTAACAACCATCGGATAATATGCGAGATAAATTTTCTTTTGGTCGAAAGAGTTTGGAATCAAACTTGAGAGTTCTTCTGACTGACGCGTGTGGTCAAGTTCCGGGTAATTTGATTTTGAACGGACACCATCATCTGCAGCAAGTGTTAATAAATTTCTCCATGCATTTTTGTCGGAAGATGTTTCATATGCTATAATTTTATCCACGCATATCGTCGCACCTGCTTTGTTAAGCACGGGAAGTCTTCCCATTGCAAGGTCAATAGAATTGTCGTCAGAATCAATCCTTGCGAAATAATCATCCTGATTGAACGAGTTTATTTCATGAAGTGATTCCTGACTTTCGAATGGGAAAATATAATTGTTGTTATATCCTTCAATGTTTCTGAAATCATAATCACCATGCCCGAGAAGAAGCACATAGAATGGTTTTGTCTTCCAATTCAAATAAGCATATCTAAGGAAATCTCTAAGCGC
>CAIWTC010000005.1 GCA_903915485.1 uncultured Ignavibacteriales bacterium
AGAAGTAAACACAAACCAATTAAGAATTTGGAATTCATAAGCCACCTAACCTTTATTATTAATACTGTATTATCGAAGAGAGGAAGGTAAATGTTTAGCCTATTGGGAATTAATTTATCTATTTATAACTTAAATAAAATAATCGATTATAAGAGCAATTATCAGGTGGTCAATGTGCGGGTAAATTAACAGAGGTGATTAAAACATTTCCGCATGGAAAGAAATGCGCATATTAAAGATGATTAACAGGCAAAATATAATAATCCCCCTTTGCCTTTTCAAAGCAAAGGGGGATTCTAAAAATTACAACTTAGGATAAACCATTTCGGCAGGCTTAACTGCAGCATCAAACTGTTCCGCTGTAAGCAGACCTAATTCGATTGCAGTATTTTTTAAAGTTTTATTTTCCTTGTGAGCCTTCTTAGCAACTTTAGCTGCATTGTCGTATCCGATAATCGGATTAAGCGCAGTCACCAACATTAAAGAATTCTCAAGGTGCTTTTCGATATTGATTTTATTTGCTTCAATACCAACCACACAATTATCAGTGAAACTTTCAGATGCATCAGCAATTAATCTAATTGACTGCAGGACATTATAAATAATCACCGGCTTGAACACATTCAACTCAAAGTTGCCCATTGCTCCCCCGAAGTTAACTGCGACATCGTTACCCATTACCTGCGCGCAAACCATCGTAAGTGCTTCGGATTGAGTAGGATTTACTTTACCGGGCATTATTGAACTTCCGGGTTCGTTTTCCGGCAGCATCAATTCACCAATACCGCAACGGGGACCGCTTCCAAGCCAACGGACATCATTTGCAATTTTCATAAGCGATGCGGCAAGTGTTTTCAACACTCCCGAAAACTCAACCATGGCATCATGCGTACCGAGTGCTTCAAATTTATTAGGTGCAGTAATAAAACCTTTTCCGGTGAGGTCAGCAATTTTCTTTGCTGCTGCAACTGCAAAATCGGGATGTGTATTTAATCCCGTACCAACAGCAGTTCCGCCTAAAGCTAATTCATTAAGTCTGGGAAGCGCTGCATGTATACGGTCAAGACCGTTCTTAAGCATCTGCACATATCCCGAGAACTCCTGTCCCAATGTCAAAGGAACAGCATCCATTAAATGTGTTCTTCCGATTTTGATAATGCCGTCAAACTCTTTTGACTTTACATCAAGAGCATCTTTAAGTTTAGTAATCATTGGAATTAAACGGCGGTGTACTTCTTCAACGGCAGCAATATGCATCGCTGCAGGGAAAGTATCGTTTGATGATTGTGCTTTATTAACATCATCATTCGGATGAATTGGTTTTTTGCTGCCAATAACTCCGCCGCTGATTTCAATAGCACGGTTTGAAACAACTTCATTAACATTCATGTTAGTCTGCGTACCGCTTCCGGTTTGCCAAATTACTAATGGAAAATGGTCATTCAATTTTCCCTCAATGATTTCATCGCAGGCAGCGACAATAAGTTTAGCTTTTTCCGCGGGCAGGATTCCCAATTCAGTATTAGTCAATGCGGCGGCTTTTTTTAGAATACCAAAAGCACGAATCAATTCATTCGGCATTCTCTCTCCGCCAATTTTAAAGTTCATTACTGAGCGTGCAGTCTGTGCGCCATAATATTTATCAGCAGGCACTTTAATCTCGCCCATTGTATCGGTTTCAACACGGTATTCCATTAATTTCTCTTTCCTTATGAATGTTACTGCATCAATTGCAAAATGTTATAAATCTTATTTAAGAAATTAAGAAAAACTAAATTAATATGCATTCAGTAAATTGAATTCTAGCGGGATATTATTGCCCGAAGATGTACCATATTCCCTCTTTTAATATTCATTTGTTCAAATATTTCTATATAATAAATGATTTGTCTGAACCGTAATAGTTATGCAACTACCTCTTATCTTAATTTCAAACTGAAATCCCTTTAGGGATTTTTCTCAACTCAGACATGGCATTTATGCCATGGAGCACTAGTGCCCATTAAATCAGCAACGAATATTTTCAATATTCATATTCTCCTATATATTATATCTATCCCCCAATTCCTTATATTACAATATGAAAAACATCGTATTTATAGATTCCATGGCATTGGCTTACAAAGCTCACTTTGCCTTTATTTCGCGCCCATTGAGAACCAAATCAGGGTTCCCGACTTCAGCTATTTTCGGCTTTGTTAATCAACTTGCAAAAATTATTGATGATATTAAACCCGATTCAATCATTATTGCTTTCGATTCACCCGAGAAAACTTTCAGGCACTTGGCCTTTGAACAGTATAAAGCGCACCGTCAGGAAATGCCTGAGGATTTGCAACTGCAGATTCCGAAACTTTTTGAGCTAGTGGATGCACTCGGTCTACCCTCTTACCGTATTTCCGGTTTTGAAGCGGATGACATCATCGGCACCCTTGCAAAGAAAGCCTCGCGTGAGGGCAACATGAGTTACTTAGTCACACCCGATAAAGATTACATGCAGTTGGTCGAAGACAACATCCTTATTGTAAAGCCCGGCAAAAGCGCTGAACCTCTATCTATATATAATATAGAAAAAGTTGTCGAAGAATACGGGTTCCG
>CAIWTC010000006.1 GCA_903915485.1 uncultured Ignavibacteriales bacterium
CACCTGCAGCAAGAACCCCATAAAGTATAGAGAGTTTCCAAACAAATGAAAATGCAGTCGCTACCATGAACCCGATAATTTCTTCTATTGAATACCGGACAAGTTCAACTGAATGTAAGATTGTGTCGGAGATAACCCAGTATGCGAAAGTGGATATCAATACTAACTTCACAATACTTTTTGTAAGTTCGACTAATGAGCGGGTGGAGAAAAGAATATTCTTTATTCCTGCTATAGGATTCATTTTTGAGAACTTCGGCATTATGGCCTTCGGAGTTATTTTGAACCCGACCTGTCCATAACCGGCAACAAGTGAAACAACTACAAGCCCTAAAAATATGGGGCCCAGCAAAGTAAAGATAAATGAAAAGGCCTGCATTCCATATATTCCAAGCAAGTCTGTTTTCATTTCAAGTGTGTTGAGTGAACCGAATATTGATTTTGCCAATCCCTGAATGCCGTCTGAAAGCTGATTTTTTGAGAGATATACAAGAGTAATTCCAGAACTAAATATAGCAAAGGAATTTATCTCCATACTTTTAGCAGTTTTACCTTCCGAGCGGCTGTCTTCTAGACGCTTACCACTCGCTTCTTCGGTTTTTTCCTGACCGTCCATCTCCGCCATGAGCTAGTAACCCATAACTTTGATGAGGTCATAAAGACTATTTTCCGTCTGTTCAAGTATATATTTAATTATATACAAGAATAGCGGCATTCCTGAAGCTAAAAGTGCTAAACCTAATCCTAACTGAACGGGCTGTACTACGAAAAAAACTTGCATTTGCGGTATTATCCTTGAAATTATTCCTACAGCAGTATGTAGCAAAAAAAATGCCACCATTATTGGAGCCGCTATTTTTATCGCCGCCACGAACATTCCCGAGGACGCTTTAAGCATTAAAAGGTAAACTGACTCATTCATTGTGAAGTGTCCGAGGGGAATAACGCTGAAACTGACTGCCAATCCGCGAATTACAAAATGATGACCGTTGATAATCAAGAAAATCAGCACTGCTGCCTGACCAAATATCTGTCCGAGCACATTATTTTCGATTTCTGTTGCAGGGTCGAACATTGCCGCCATGTTTAGTCCCATATCCATACCCATCTGCATGGCAGCAAATGCTATACTGTAAAATACGAAGTGAAGCGAAAAGCCCAGAATCATCCCTGTTATTGCTTCTTTGACTGCTATCATGAATATTATTCCCAATCCGGCATCGTATGTAATTCCAACAGGCTTAATAGTAAAGTATATTATATAAGTCAGCGCTAGCCCCAGCATAAGTTTTGCAGATACAGGAACCGACGCACTGCTGAACAGTGGTACAGTGAAAAGAACCGCCGTTATGCGGATGAATATCAGTAGACCGAAAAGAAATTCATTTATTAGTGGAAGCATAAGATTATAGTTTTGAAAGGTTCTGATTCATCAGGCTAATATCAGCCAAACATTGCCAAAACTTTACTTTAACACTGTGGTAAACTGGTTAAAGAGCCTTGTTGTTAAGCTTATAAGTTTTTCGGCTATGAATGGCAGCATTACAATTACTACTACAGAAGTAATAATAATCTTTGGAACAAATGTCAAAGTCATTTCCTGAATTGAAGTCGCCGCCTGAAAAATGGAAATCAATATTCCCACTATAAGTGATGCACCCAATATCGGGAGCAAAATCATCATTGTGGTTAAAAATACATCGCTTAAAAGTTGTGTAATTAATTCAACAGTCATCAGGAAAAACTCCTCACTAAAGATCCAACAATCAGCGCCCATCCATCGACAAGCACAAACAATAAAATTTTAAAAGGCAGAGATACCATCATCGGCGGAAGCATCATCATTCCCATAGACATAAGTATACTGGAAACCACCATATCCACCACCAGAAACGGTATAAACAGGAAGAACCCGATAATAAATCCGGCCCGCAGTTCGCTTATTAAAAATGCGGGTATTAAAATATGCGTAGGTAAATCATCTTTATTCGCAGGCTTATTCATATTTGCGATGCTGATGAACAATTCCAAATCCTGGTCCCTTACCTGTCTGAACATGAACGAGCGGATTGGTTCAATTCCTTTTGTGTAGGCGCTATCAAGTGATATTTTTTTATCAAGATATGGTTTAAGTGCTTCAGTGTTTACTTTTGTCCAGGTGGGTGTCATAATAAAGAATGTTATGAACATCGCCATTCCCGCAAGCATTTGATTGGGCGGCATTTGCCCGGTTCCCATCGCACTCTTTAAAAAGTTGAATACGATAATGATTCTTAAATAGCTTGTGGTCATTATCATTATTGAAGGTGCAAGAGTAAGCACAGTTAAAAGTAATAATAGTTGAATTGTTCCTGCTAAGTCATTGGGGTTTTCAGAAGTGCCGACATTTAATCCGATTTTAGGGACTACAAGACCTGAACCCTGCTGTGCATTTGCTTCGAACGAAAGAACAAACAGAAATAGCAAAACAAAAAAATATTTCTTCATGAAATCTTTATGCTCTTTCTAAGCCTTGCCAAAACCGAATCATCCATCACTCCGGCAACTGGAGTTTCCTCTGCAGGTGCATCAGATTTATCAAGCAGTGTTATTGAATTATCCGTTATCCCCAGAATATAAACATGCTTATCAATTTTTACAGCGGAAATAAATTTCTTCGGCATTATCATTTGGGTTGAAAGTAACTTCATATTCAGGTTCGATTTTCCGCTCGAGGAAGTGCGGTAAACAAACCGCTTCATCAAGAACAAAACTCCGTAAGTCATCCCCAAAAGAAGGCCCAAATAAAAAACCAGACGGATAATATCCCATGCGCTTATCATTAAAATCCTTTTAGGCGTTCGTTTGCATCAATTAAGTTAGTTA
>CAIWTC010000007.1 GCA_903915485.1 uncultured Ignavibacteriales bacterium
ATTTATGTTTGCTAAAAAAAGTCTTAAAAGTTGCGGCAGCATCCGCCCCTCCTCGAGGAGAACACTACCGCGTCTTGGCTTTTATGGGCAAACTGTCATATTCTTGTTAAGTATTCCAGGACCAAAAAGAAAACTGTCAGTCCTGAGATTGAGAATGCTATCATGATTTTCTTTTCCCAGCTCTTTTTGTGGCCGGTAGCATTGCGAAATTTGTTTTCGTAGTCTGTGTCCATACTACGGCTGAAATCACCTTTAGACACATTCCATTCTTTCAAAGCTCTTGCATTCATTGTTATACCTTTATCATTCACTTTTATTATTTATTACTAATGAATTACTTAAGTAAAATCATTTTCTTAACGGATAAGAACTTCGAACCTTGTTCTTTTCCCTGTGCTGATAATCTATAAACATACATTCCGCTTGCTAGTCCTTGTGAAACTGAGTTATAGTTTAAGCTATATACATGGTATCCTGCGGTTTGCTGTGCATTAACAAGCGTAGATATCTTCTGTCCGTTGATGTTATACAATTCAAGTGTTACTACTGCATCTACCGGCAAAGAATAATCAATCTTTGTTGATGGATTGAATGGATTCGGATAGTTCTGACTCATCTCGAAGTTCTTAGGAGACATAACTTCACTTTCCGTTTCTTTACTGTAACGGAATGAACCATCATTATCAATCATCTTCAAACGATATGAAAATTTTCCTGTATTCAGTTTTGTATCAGTGTAAGCATAGTCTTTTGGACTGTTGCTGTTTCCTGCTGCATTAACTTTTGTAACCATCTTGAAAGTACGGGCAGTAGAATTTGCTTCTGAGCGTTCAACTTCAAAACGGTTAACATTTACTTCTGTAGCGGTTTTCCACTTAAGTTCAATGTCGCGCGCTTTTGTTGTAGCGGCAAAGTTCTGTAATTCTACAGGAAGTACAGGATTAGATAAATCAGTATAAACTGTAGCATTAAGTGCTGCCAAAACTGTAGTTCCGGTTCCTGCTGCATTAATATAAGACAATGAGATTCCTGTTCCTCCAACGGTGATAGGCATGATATTAGGTTTCTCAGCCGTGAACGCCACTGCTGAAGTTGTTAACTCAACCCTGGCTACAAGTTTTTCATCACCAATTGCAATCGGAAAACCACCTGAAAGACCTGGACCCGCTTTTGAAGAAAGCCTCAATTGACCCGGCGTACCGGTTACTGATACAGTTGCCGAACCTGTTGCATTTGCAGAAGGCAAATCTGAAGCAAGTACTGCAAGGGTGCCTGTTCCGGCGTTAAGAATGCTCTTATTGAAGTATAAGAAGTACTGTCCCGTATAATACTTATAGGCAGCAGTTCCTGTGTTCTTTATATATATCTCATATGTCAACTTATTAGGCATAGTCTGAGTTACATTCTTAATGGTAAACTGCACCTGATAACCATCTGCAGTGCTTGATGCTGTTGCCAACAAAGGATTACTTCCATCAATTGCATATGCATAAGTAGGGGTTGTCGTATAATCTGAAGGTGGAACCAACAATGTTGGGTCTGCACCGCCAACTGAAATATTTAAGTTAGTAGTTGAGCCTGCAGGTGCTCCAGGCATAACAGTAATGTCAGGAGTATACCGTGCAAAAGATGCTACTGAAGTAACAAGATTTGCTCTCAACACCATAACTTCACTACCTGCCGCCATATTATAATATGTACCTACTCCCGGCGCAGCATTCGCAGGGAATACTAACTGTCCCGCTCCGTTTGCTGCAGTTCCTGCCAAACTTGTTACAGAAGGCTGAAATGAAGAACCTAAATCAGAAGCAGTAATCGAGAGAGTTCCTGTTCCACTATTTAAAATTAACTTATTATAATTCAAATAAAATTGACCGGTGTAATACCCATAGTCAACCGCTGAATTATTTTTCGCCCAAACTTCAAAAGTCAGATTTTTTGCATCTACTTTTGTCACATTCTTCACAGTTAAAAGAACCGATTGCGCATTCGTACTTCCGGCAAGTGCAAGAAGCACCAACCCAACGAATACAATAACACTTAGCAAATTTTTCATGCTTGCTCCTTTTTTTTATTTAATAAATTATTCAAAATTTTCATTTGCCTTTTTTCTTAAAAAACCAATCATCGATGAACAAAAAACACTATAATGTTTCATACATGCGGACATGCTGATGCCTCAAACAATTATTATTATTTAACTTGCCTGCATTTTTATAAATAACTAACATTAAAATAAATTAGTGTTAGAACTGAACTTTCATTCAACATAATTCTTTACGGATGCGCTCCGCACAAAACCGCAACGGTTTTTTCAGAAGAATACTCCTAATATTACTTTGAGTATAACATGCTGCTTAGCACAGCCTTGCCGCGCGAACAATTTCCATTAGTCATTCATTTCCTCTAATTCATAACCATCTTAATTTTCCATCTTTCAACTCAACAATGAAAAGGGACTCCCATTTTGGAGGAGGAAAAGTTGTCGTTAGTACACTCTCGCCACTCCAATATTGAAATTGACGGAGAACGCCAATGTTTCTATATTTTGCTTACGCCATTCTAATCTGATTTAAGGCCCAATTACTTTTAGTACAAATGCACTATGGCACTCCCTTACCCAAACAACCTGGATAAGCAAGGTCAAATTCATTGATATACCTCTATTCACTCAGCACAAACTCCAAACACAGATTATAGAATTTGACTCTATCTTCCGATTTACAGCCTATGCGTACGCATATTCACCTATTAAATTTCCAACTATCAATAGTGGATGCACGAAATGAATAGATTTTATGCCTTCTCGCTGAAGGTCTAAAATTTCATACGGCAATTCCAACTATAATGAAAAGTCACACCCGCTCACATCATAACAGTGAGTAGCTACAACCATTCATCAGGATAAAAACTTAATAAGTTTATTATACTCATAGAATTACATTGTCTTTAGATTACACCGCGACTCCGACCAAACAGCCTTAACAACCATCTGGGAGCGCATCACTAATAACAAATACTTAACCGGGAGGGTTAAACACTGTCATAGGGAATCCAGTTCTCCATCCCGGAGAACTTTTACTTTTTGTTGACTTTCCTTCCTCATAATAAAATGGCGGAGGCATCCCGCCCCCGTCATAAGTATATTATTTGAGAGGAGGAAAATCTATTCTTCATTTCAGAGCATACACAACCACCCCCTAATTGGGATGAATGCCGCCCATTGAATATTTATCTATATCCATATATTAGCCTCCGCTGAGAAAAGACTTTCCGGTATAAATACCGTCAGCTTTCTCTGCTGCATAAAAAGCAGAAGACTTTACTGCCTCTGCTAAAAGCTAATATATGTTCAAGCACATGTTCTCATATGCCCGGTTCAGTTTAAGAGACTGACTACTCAAAAATCTATTTGACTTGAATACCCTTATTAAAGGCATCACTTTCTATTTATATTTTTGGCCGCACAAATTCATTGCTTTCAGCCAACTGTTAATTCTCTTTGTCGCACGCTTAATAATTGCCCGTTATAAACAATTATCCGTGGTAAATATTTTATATATCCATCTCTCTCTTATATGGCTCATTCTTATACTGCACCGCCCGACTTTCCAGTCAGGCTAATTTTTATACTATAAATTTTAACTATCCGGTACTTTTGCATTTATTTTATCGTTCCGGTTTAATTTTCAAATCCCCGCCTATTACTAGACAAAGAGTAATTTACTTTGTTTCAATCCGTTCATATTCCGGGTGTTCGCTAGCCACACTACTGATGCATGCGCAAAATGTAGGCGTTAATCTGGCTTTCGCACAGATTTGCTAACTCTATATTTTTATTATCCTCATTTATGGGTTTTTGTCACACCAATCAGATATCATCTGGACAGATACTTAAACGATGCAGATACCCCGCACTGCTTAATTACCTATATGAGTGAGTAAGCCAATTATTACGAAAAAGGAACCAAGCGCAACCAAAAGGCTTACCGGGAAAAGAAAACTTTTCTTGAACTGAAATTTTTCTTTATCCTGAATTTCCTTTTCCAGTCTCCTGGAATGCATGTAGTCACCCTCAGTAATTGACCATCCGCGTATTATTGTTTTATTATCCATTATTATCATTCCAACTTTCCAATCCATTCATTTTTTGCATCACTTACAACAGCTACTTTCGATGATTATTTTATAAAATTTGTAAAGTATGTCATAACTCCAAAGAAAGAACCTAGCGCAAGCACAGCACTAAACGAGAATATTGTGCGCTCAACTGTAGTCTTAACGGTTTTTGCTTTGATGAATTCATCATCATATTCCGGATCGCGTAAATAATCACCCTGTGAAATTGACCAGCCTCTTACTAATGTTTTATCGCTCATTTAATTTTCCTAAACTTTAATTTTTGTTGATTTATGTTTGCTAAAAAAAGTCTTAAAAGTTGCGGCAGCATCCGCCCCTCCTCGAGGAGAACACTACCGCGTCTTGGCTTTTATGGGCAAACTGTCATATTCTTGTTATATATTCCAGGACCAGAAAGAAAACTGTAAGTCCTGCGATTGAGAATGCTATCATGATTTTCTTTTCCCAGCTCTTTTTATGGCCGGTAGCATTGCGAAATTTGTTTTCATAGTCTGTATCCATACTGCGACTGAAATCACCGTTTGACACATTCCATTCTTTCAAAGCTCTTGCATTCATTGTTATACCTTTATCATTCAACTTTGTTATTAGTTACTAATGAATTACTTAAGTAAAATCATTTTCTTAACTGATAGGAACTTAGAACCTTGTTCTTTTCCTTGTGCTGATAATCTGTAAACATACATTCCGCTTGATAATCCTTGTGAGGTTGATGAACTCAAACTGTAAACATGGTATCCTGCAGTCTGTTGTGCATTAACAAGTGTTGAAATCTTTTGACCGTTGATATTAAAGAGTTCCAAAGTAACTGTTGCATCTACCGGCAATGAATAATCAATCTTTGTAGATGGATTAAATGGGTTAGGATAGTTCTGACTCATTTCGAAATTCTTTGGAGCCATTACTTCGCTTTCTGTTTCTTTACTGTAGCGGAATGAACCATCATTATCAACCATTTTCAGGCGGTATGAGTATTTTCCGGCATTAAGTTTAGAATCAGTATATGAGTAGTCTTTTGGACTGTTGCTGTTTCCTGCTGCATTTACTTTTGTAACAGTTCTGAAACTGCGTGCAGTTGAATTTGCATCAGAGCGTTCTACTTCAAAACGGTTAACATTAACTTCGGTTGCAGTCTTCCATTTTAATTCGATGTCGCGTGTTTTTGATGTAGCTGCAAAGTTCTGTAATTCTACAGGAAGTACAGGGTTTGTTAAATCTGTTGCAAGCAAAACATTTGTCACTCCCATAATAATTCCAGCTGTGTTCCCAGGGTTTACTACAGTTAAAGAAACACCTGATGCGCCTACTAATGGGAATTGCAAGTCAGGCTTTACTGCTGCGAATGATGCCACTGAAGTTGCAATTTGAATTCTCATAACACAAACTTCAGCACCTACTGCTATTGCATATCCGCCGGTTGCATAACCAGGACCTGCCTTGGCAGCTAATCTTGCCTGATATGGGGTTGCTGTTGTATAGCTTGTAACCGATATATTTTGAACAGATGCATCCAATTGTGAAGCGGAAGCTATTAAAGTAATAGTTGGTGTTCCGCCGTTAAGAATTGCATTGTTATAACTTGCATAATATGATGCTGAATAATATTTGTAAGGAACTGTTCCGATATTTTTGAACATGATATCATAAGTAAGGGTATTAGGTGATGTTTGGGTAACATTCTTAATTGATACCTGAGCTGCATAACCATCTGTTGTTGCAGTCACTGTGCCAAGGATTGGATTTGTTCCATCATTAGCATAAGTATAAGTTGGATTTGTTGTATAGTCAGAAGGTGGAGTTAAAGTAACCGTACCTGCACCTACTGAATATTTAATTACTGTTCCAGGATTACCTGGGGCAAAAGCGATATCAGGGCTTATTCTTAACCAACCTGAAGCAGCACTTGTAGCAAGATTTGCTTTAAGAACTCTAACTTCAGCGTTTGGAGCTAATGAATAGTATCCTGAACCTGGGTCAGTCTTTGCTAAAAAGTTCAAAGTACCTAAACCGGCGGCTGTGCTAACGGTAGGTGTTTGACTCTGAAGTGCGACAGCCAAATCAGAAGCTGCTATTGTAAGCGTTCCAGTTCCGGCGTTTAATACTTTATTGTTGTAGCCTAATTGAAATGCACCTGAAACATAGCTCCAAGTAACATTTGAATTATTTTTTGCGTAAACCTCAAAGGTAAGATTCTTCGAATCTACCATGGTTACATTTTTTACGGTTAAGAGAACTGATTGCGCGTTTGTGCTCGTACCAAGACTTAAGAACACTAAACCGACAAACAACACTATACTTAACAAGTTTTTCATGATTTGCTCCATAATTATTTTTTATTAAATTTTTCTTTTTATTACACTATGCCAAAAAAAGCACATTTTGGGGATGAACCCGATTGTTAACTTTGGTCGAAATCTTCACCAAAGCATATCATCGCTGATGTATGCATCGCTATATATTGCAAATAGCACTACCGGCACTGTTAAAACAACAATAACCAAGAACAATGGTAATGTTAACGCCGCGACTGAAACACTTAAGCCCAAGCTTAATAAGACTTTCATTTTTGCTCCATTCTTTATTATTCGTTAATTAATTAATTCTATCAAACTCATCTAATATTTTCCTCTCTGTAAAGTAACGGGGGCGTTGCACCCCCGTCATAAGTATATTATTTTGAGAGGAGGAAAATCTTTTATTTTTATTCGTTATTTATTCATCAACTATTATTAGTTAACTAATCATCAATTTCTTCGATTTCGATTTTTTTTTTGCGGTTGCAAAATCGTCGCCTATATATGCATCGCTGTGCATCGCAAAAAACATTACCGGCAGAGTCTTAAAGACAATCCTCATATCCATAGTAAACGAACGACTACTCTCGTATTCATTCTCTAACTCCATTAAATTCTTTATTCCAAGGTCACGGTCGCCTTTGACTTGCCATAATCCGGAAATTCCGGGTTTTGATTTAATTTGCTTACGCTCTTCATGGAATTCTGGATATTCATTCTTAATTATTTTTAGGTCACTAAGTGAAAGCGGTCTAGGCCCTACAAAAGACATATCACCAAGTAATACATTTAGTAACTGTGGCAGTTCATCAAAGCCTGTTTTCCTCAACCATGCACAAAAAGTGTTCACCGATGTATAAATATTCTTCTTCTTAAAAACTTCTGAAGTTGTGCTTATAGGTTCTAAACTAAAGTCGATTGTTTTGAACTTGAATAAACTAAACACTTTACTCTCAAGAGTTAATGCTCTCTTCTGAGTATATATCGGGTTGCCCCTATGAATTAGAGTCAGCACCAAAGCGACCAGAATCAATCCGGGAGAAAGGACAATCAATAGTCCTAACGATAAAAAAACATCAACTGTTCTTTTTAGAACTTCGTAAACTTTTTTATCCGGATTATTCACTTGAGACTGCAGCATACTAGTTCTTCTCAACTCTTTCGAATTCAGTAAACAACGGTGCACTAACCAATTCAGTTCTCTTAAGTTTATTTGACTTAGCTCTGATAAGCTTCGATTTTGCTTTCTCTTCAGTTTCAGCCAAACCTAATAATTCTCTCAAGTATAAAAAGTTGATTTTGTTTTCGTTAGTCAGTTTAAGAGATTCACTATCCAAAGTTTCATTGCTTATCACAAACGGATTAATTGAATAGTTAGAATAGAAATCCTTCAGGAGTAAAACTTTTTTCATTAATTCAGTTATCTGCAAAAGTTGTGAGCCTTTATCTTTGCCGATAACATCGCCAAGTAAAGCAGTTTTGTTAGAGTGGTTCAACACAACTAAGTCAACACTAGCATCCCTGTTCCAACCTTCACCAATTTCATCGATTGTTGATTGAATCAAATCAGACACTGGTTTTTGCTGCAGGAATTCCTGGAATAATGATTTCAATACCAGCGGGGTTCTCTCAAGGAAATAAACCGGGAGTTTCTGAGATACACTAAAAAGTATTCTTTCAAAATCGCACATCTCATAGCTGATGATATCCGGCTGAACAAATTTGAACCAGAAATTTTCATAGTAGCTGCTGATTCTATACTTACCGAACTTAGAGCGACTTGCATCAACTGTACCAACGGGGGTTCTTCTTTTTATTAAATGCTTTTTATTCTCCAACTCGGAAACATATTTCGCCACGCTTGTTGACGGGATAGAAACAGCCTTAGCAATTTCAGTTACAGTATCTTTACCGGAAGCAATAGCCTGCAGCACTGACAAATATATTTTATTGCCGCGCGCAAATTCATTCAGGAGTAATTCCTTTAATTCATATCCAAGCGGCGCATACTCGCTGAACACAAGCGACTTCAATGTTTCATAAACATTGCTATTCCAAAGACTGTGCTTATCCAGAAGAGTGTAATATTTCGGCAGTCCGCCAAAAATCATGTAAATTTTTAATATCTCGTTAACCGGAAGAGTTGACTCATTCATTCTCATAATTTTCACGACTTCTGAAAACGAGAATGGGGTTAACTTGATAGAGTTCTTATTAAAATTATAGAGGGCATTATCTTTATTATTAAAAGTTCTGCTGATAAAATCCATATCAGAACTAACTGCAATCATTGAAAGATTTGATTCCTTGCCAAAGGTTTCCCACAATTCCCTAATATCATTAAACACCGAAGGTTCAATTTTTTCGAAATTCTGGAATTCATCAATGCCGATGCAAATTTTGCGTTCCTTCGAAATAAAGAAGAGATATTCAAACATTTCTTTCCAGTTTCTAAAGGATGGAATGTATGAATCAGTTATCCTTATGGTTTTGAAATAATCCGAAATGTCATTCAACTGCAAAGCAGAAGATTTACTACTGACAGTAATATATATCCCCCTCTGGCGCTTGAGGTATTCAGCCACCAAGGTTGTTTTACCGACTTTTCTTTTTCCAAACAACAAGACAAAGTTTGCTTCGTCAGAAGCAGACTCCATAAAGCCATCGAGTAGCATCAAGTGTTTTTCTCTAAAGTAAAGTTTCATATTTTTTATATATCTTATTTATTATACTGCGATTTATTATAATCATTGGTATAATTATAAGGAAAAATAACGAGCCTGTCAAGTATTTTTTAAAAATAATTTAAACTTTTTTTTGATCGCCCCTAAAAAGCTGATTTTTAATCAATTTTCAACCATTAAGAGATGTTTTTCTACCCTATTTTTTACCCCCATTCCCCTCAAAAACTAGACTACTTTTATATTATCATCAAGTCCACCCCTTCACATTTCAAATATCGCCCTTTTATCCATCCTCCCCTTGTGTCCCTTGTGGTTAAATGCAGCTACTTTTAAACATTCCCTCCAATCCTTTGCGTTCCCTGCTACCTTTGCGGTTAACCCACCCCTTCCCCCCGTGTCCCTTGTGAAATTTCCTTGTGGTCTTTGTGGTTAAATGCAGCTATTCTTCCAATAAAAAAATCAGGAGTAACCACAAACAGCTTGCGGACACAAAGGGTGAAGTACAAAGCACACAACAAGGGCAAAAATGATTTTTAAACTAGTGTTTCATATCGACTGTTGTTATGTTCAATCCCCTAAACAATCCTTTGCGTCCCCTGCGACCTCTGCGGTTAATCCATCCTCCCCTTGTGTCCCTTGTGAAATTTCCTCGTGCTCCTTGTGGTTAAATGCAGCTATTCTCCCTAAATAATCCTTTACCACCTCTGCGGTTAAATCCAACTATTTCATAAAAAAAAGAGCAGTCACTTTCATAACTGCTCTCAAATTCAATAAATATTTAATAATAATTACTGCCGGAAAAACTCCGCAATAGACTCCACAACAAATGCAATCTGCTCACTGCTCAATTCCGGAAATATCGGCAATGCAATTGATGCAGTAGCAGCCGCATCAGCCACCGGATATGCATCCTTACTTGTCGGAACATCTCTAAAGCACTCCTGATTATGGAAGGCAACCGGATAATATATTTCTGTTGCAATTTCCTTCTTCGCTAAAAACTCTCGTAGCGCATCTCTTTTTTCGACGCGGATGATATACTGATTATATATATGATAATTAGGCGATGCAGCAGAATTATTCTCATACACTGCAGCAGGAATCAAAACTTTATTCTCAGAATCGTTCTTAACAACTCCTGTTTTGGCAGCAAGTCCATGAGATATAAATAACTTATTATAAATTGCAGCATTCTCTCTACGCTTAGCCGACCATGAATTCAAGTGAGGAAGCTTAACATTCAGAACAGCCGCTTGTATTGCGTCTATTCTGAAATTTCCTCCAAGCACTTTATGATAATACTTTGGGTCACCACCATGCACACGCATAATCTTCAAACGATAATTTAACTTCTCATCGTTAGTAACAACAAGTCCGCCATCACCGAAGCATCCTAAATTTTTACTGGGAAAAAACGAATAGCATCCGATGTCTCCAATTGTACCAACACATCGGCCATCCTTATACTGTGCGCTTATAGCCTGTGCGCCATCCTCAACTACAAACAAATTATACTTCTTTGCTAAATCCATTATCGGTTGCATATCAGCACTCTGACCGTATAAATGCACGGGGAGAATAGCTTTTGTTTTGGTTGTAATTTTCTTCTCAGCTTCAGCAACATCAATATTAAAAGTCACGGGATCTGAATCAACAAATACGGGAACAGCATTAAGTCGTGCTACGACTCCTGCCGTCGCAAAAAATGAGTATGTCGGTAATAACACTTCATCACCTGCTTTAATATCTAATGCCATCAAAGCAAGCAACAGAGCATCTGTTCCGCTTGATACGCCGTAAGCATATTTAACGCCAAGGAACTCGCAAAAAGATTTTTCCATCTTTTCAACTTCCGGACCAAGTATAAAATACTGCGACTCAGCCACACGCAGAAGTGCATCATCAAGCTCTTTTTTTAGTGATTGATATTGCGGCTTAAGGTCTAATAAAGGTACTTTCATAATATTATCTTTCTAATGTATAACTATAAACCATACTGCAGAGAGGCATATATATTTACGAATGAGCCAATCTGATACAATGGTGTTCTATTTTTGTCGTTATCTGATATTTTTGTTGAAACAATTTTTAATTTTGAATATAGTTCATGAACCGGCTCATATATTACTTCCAAACTAATATTCGTTTCACTGCGAACAGGTGCATACAGAAACGGTTCTTGTATATTTTTATACTGATTGTTAATGTCGCCAAAACCGCCGTTCTTTGTTATGTCACCGGAAAGCCTGAACCCAAGCTGAGCGTTGTATTTATAATCTGCCTGCACAAATATCTGTGATGAATTTTGACCGATATAATG
Source organism: uncultured Ignavibacteriales bacterium (assembly GCA_903915485.1). Classification (GTDB taxonomy): domain Bacteria; phylum Bacteroidota; class Ignavibacteria; order Ignavibacteriales; family Ignavibacteriaceae; genus CAIYTF01. Next base: position 11,439 of record CAIWTC010000007.1, read on the forward strand.
CCCCAACAGATAATCTGAGGAAGTATAGGTCTGCGTCTGAATAAAGTTGCTGTACACCCACGGAAGAATTCCCGTGTACTCAGTACGCAAAGTTAAATTATTAATCCCCGCAGGTTCATAAACACTTCCGCCAATAGTAAAGCCTAACTGATTTCTTCCGGTTTCGCCTTTAAGAAATTGCGACATCGAAAACTCATCAATAAATGATGTTATGAAAAAATTATAATTTTTCCAGTAAGAAATATTCAAATCACTGAATAGCTGAGCGTTCCCGCCGCGTGCCGAGCCATCGGAGCCCTCATAATAATGGTCAACTAATCTGAAGAAAACAACCGGGATAAAGAATCCTAACTTAGGATTGCCGTCGCTGTATATAAGCGATTCACCTAATGAAAGTTTTACTCCGCGTGTAAGAGTAACTTCAAGAATATGCGCGGCTATATATTTTTCCCGCTCTATTTTTCTGAGTACTACTGATGAGTCAGGTGCCTTTGTTAAGGCTGCATATGTTCTGTTTGTGTCATCAATTCGTGAGTTTAACCAACCATGGTAATAGTAAAAGTGAAACCACTCAACAGGATGAATATCCAACTTAATAAATGG
>CAIWTC010000008.1 GCA_903915485.1 uncultured Ignavibacteriales bacterium
ATCAAGGATGTAAATATCACTATACCTATCGTTATGATTACCAAGAATGAAGAGGAATCAATTATGAATGAGGCGATTGGCAGTAAGATTGCCGATTACCTTACGAAGCCCGTAAACCCCAGTCAGCTTTTGCTTGTTTGCAAGAAAATTCTTGAAACAAAGAAAATATCGAGTGAATACGCTGCCAAGGATTATCTCCAAAATTTTAATTCAATCACACAGCGCTTAAATGAATACCCTGATTACAATGAGTGGATTGATATTTACTCAAAGCTGGTTACATGGGATATGGAACTTGACAATCATCCCGAAATTGGATTGCGCCAGACTTTTAATGAGCAGAAACGGGAATGCAACAAAGAGTTTGCGCGATACATTGAAAAGAATTATGTCAAGTGGATTAATGCTAAGGATATGAACGGCCGCCCGAAGGTCACCACTGACATTGTCAGCAGTTATGTCATCCCCGAGGTTGAAAAAGAAAACAGTACAGTGTTCTTTTTTGTTATTGACTGTTTGCGTCTTGACCAGTGGCAGATAATTGAAAGTCACATCAGTGACATGTTCAGAATTAAAAAAGATTACTATTACGGTATTTTGCCGAGTGCTACTTCCTATGCCCGTAATGCTTTGTTCGCAGGATTATATCCCAGTGAAATTGAGAAGATGTATCCTGAGTTGTGGAAGGGTTCTGATGAAGATGAAAAGAGCATGAACCGTTACGAGAAAGATTTTCTGCAGCTGCTTCTTGATAGAAGGAGAGTCAAACTTAGAAATGAATTGAAGTACATAAAAATTATTGACCCCGAAGTTGGAAGAAATTTTGAGCAGAATATTTTGTCATTTCAGAATACACATCTGACAGCAGTTGTAGTTAATTTCCTTGACATGATTGCACACGGAAGGTCTGACAGTGAGTTGCTGAAAGAAATTGCCCCGAGTGAACCTGCATACCGTTCGCTTACTAATAGCTGGTTTACGCACTCATCGTTATTGAATACTTTCAAAGCTATCAGTAAGATGAAGAATGCTAAAATTGTAATTACTACTGACCACGGAAGTGTTCGTTCACTACGAGGTGCCAAGGTGCTTGCTGACAGGGAAACATCTACTAATTTGCGTTTCAAGTATGGAAGAAATTTGAAGGTGGATGAAAAACATGCGCTGTTTATCAAAGATGCTGCTGAGTACAAACTTCCTAAAAGAGGTTTGACTATTAATTACATCATCGCAAAAGAAGATTACTATTTTGTTTATCCGACTGAGTATCACCGCTATTTAAGCTATTACAAAGATACTTTTCAGCATGGCGGAATTTCGCTTGAAGAAATGATTCTTCCGGTCATAACAATGGAAACTAAGGCTTGAAGTCAGTCATTCTAAAAGTTCAGGTCACTACCGAAGAGCAAACGAAAAAACTTGCTGCGGATTTAGCAGAGCAGATAAAGGATTTCCGCTGCGTAACACTTAACGGCGACTTAGGTGCAGGTAAAACCTTTTTCGTAAGATGCTTTGCTGAGTTATTCGGTGTTCCGAGAGTCAGCAGTCCAACATTTGCTTTGGTTAATGTATATGAGGCACAGTTAAAAATATATCATCTTGATTTCTACCGTCTTATAACGATGGATGAATTATTTGACATCGGATTTTTTGAGATGTGCGAAGATGAGCAGGGGATAATGTTTATTGAATGGGCTGATATGTTCAAGGAAATTCTACCCAAAAGAAGAATTGCAATAGACATTGAACTGAATGAAAAAGAAGAAAGAATATTTACCGTCACCAAGTATGAATAAAAAAATATTAGCTATTGAAACGAGCGCAACTGTATGTGGAGTTGCGGTGTGGCAGAGTGCCGAAAAGAATGTTCAGATTATTCTGCGTGAATCACGGGCACATGCTTCAAAAATTATTCCGTTAGTTGAAACGGTGCTAACTCAATCGAAATTATCTATAAATGATATTGATGCAGTGGCGGTTTCCTCGGGTCCCGGTTCCTTCACTGGATTGAGGATTGGCATGAGCGCTGTTAAAGGTCTTTGTGCAGGTTCAAAAATCCCCATGATTAAAGTTCCTACCTTTGATGCATCTGCAATGGAAGTTTCTGCAAGATTAATGGATGGCAGCAAATTTGCGGTTATGTCAAAAGTTAATTCAACAGAATACTACTGCGCTCAATTTGAAGTTCAGAAAAATTCTTATATTAAGATGAAAGACATCACGATTTATTCTGAATTGGAAGCGGCGGCGGTTTTGGCAGAAATTGACTATTATGCTGCTGCTGCGAATTGGTTTAACTCGCCAAAATACTTAAATTTGGAATGTCCTTCTCCGGTATTTATTGCTCAGTGGGCTATAATGAACGGCGAGGAAATATGCGCAGATGATATTGATTTGGTTGAGCCTGATTACTATAAAGAGTTTGTTATTTTAAGGAAAAAACAATGAGAGTATTTTTAATATTATTTCTTTTAGGAGTGAGTACTTTTGGTCAGATAATTGGACCGAAAATATTTTTCCCGAATGAAACTTATGACTTTGGAAAAATAATGCAGGGCGATACTGCAGTTCACCGTTTCAGTTTGGTGAATAAAGGCGATGATACGCTAAAGATATTAAGTGTAATGACCTCCTGCGGATGCACGGTAGTTGATTTACCAAAAAAAGATTTATTACCGAACGAAATAATTCAGCTTAAAGTTGAATTTAATTCCATGGGTAAAACCGGGAATCAGGAAAAATATATTTCTGTAAGTTCCAACGATAAAGACCGACCATTGGTTCGTTTGCTTTTAACAGGTGTTGTTGCCCCCGAACTTTCAGAGGCGGCAAAGAATCTTCCTCTACCTAAGTTGGAATTCACTGAAGAAAAATTTGACTTTGGTGCGGTTAAAGAAGGTGCAATACTTGTACATATTTTTGAAATTAAAAATTCAGGTACTCAGGATTTGGAAATCCGCAACATCACTACTTCATGCGGATGCACGGCGGCGATGGCTAGTTCAAAATTATTGAAGCCCGGTGAAAAGGGCACTCTTAAAGTGGAATTTGATACGACAAATAAAAACGGTAAGTTGACAAGAGTTATTACTCTAACTACAAACGAACCTCAAAACTCAGTAAAGACAATCAGTGTGCTTGCTGATATAACTAAAAAGGATTCATAATATGGCTTGGTTTAAAAGAGCAAAACAAAACATAGACCCTCACAGTCAAAAAACAGAATTGCCCGATGGCCTATGGGAGAAATGCCCTGAATGCGGAGAGATATTTCATAAGAAACAACTTGAGACAAATTATTTTACTTGTGTTAAATGCCAATATCATTTTAGAATAGGCAGTGACGAGTATATAAAAATTCTTCTTGATGAATCCACATTCAAAGAGATTAATAAAAAAATGAGATCAGCTGACCCGCTGAATTTTACGGATACTAAAAAGTACACAGATAGAGTGGCAAGTGCTATAAAGTCAACTGAACTATATGATGCTATCAAAACCGGCACCGGCAAAATGAACGGCAGAGAAGTTGCGTTGGCATGTATGGACTTTAAATTCATCGGGGGCAGCATGGGTTCTGTCGTAGGTGAAAAGATTGCCAGACTTATTGACAAAGCTATTAAGAATAAACTGCCTGTTATTATTATATCCGCTTCAGGCGGTGCCAGAATGATGGAAGGTGCTCTTTCGCTTATGCAGATGGCAAAGACAAGCGCAAAACTTGCAATGCTTGCAGAAGCAAAACTTCCATACATATCATTAATTACTGACCCGACTACAGGCGGCATTACTGCAAGTTATGCTATGCTTGGCGATATCAATATCGCTGAACCGAAAGCATTAATTGGCTTTGCAGGTCCAAGAGTTATCAAGCAGACAATCGGCCGTGACTTACCTCCGGGATTTCAGACTGCTGAATTTTTGCTGGAGCATGGTTTTGTAGATTTGATTTCGGCCCGTAAAGATTTGAAATATACTATTTCAAATTTCTTAGACATGGTTGACTGAGGCTATTATCCAAATAATCCGCTCACCGCTCGAGTTACAGGCGGTTTCTAAAGAACTGCGCAAGAATGGAAAGCAAATCGGATTAGTGCCTACAATGGGTGCACTTCATCAGGGACATCTTTCCTTGGTGGAGAAGTGCAAAAGTGAAAATGATATTACGATTGTATCTGTTTTTGTGAATCCACTTCAGTTTGCACCTAATGAAGATTTTGAAAAATATCCACGAGATTTTGAAACTGACTCCCGACTTTTAGCGAGTGCGGGTGCAGATATTATTTTCTTCCCTACCGTTTCAGAGTTATTCCCCAAAAATGTTATTGCCGGAAATGGTTTTTCAACGACAGTGAAAGTCGATGGAATGTCAACTCTGCTTGAGGGCGAAATTCGTCCCGGACACTTTGACGGTGTGACTACGATTGTAAATATTTTATTTAACTGTTCTCTGGCTGACAATGCTTACTTCGGTCAGAAAGATGCACAGCAGGCAGCAATCATTCAGAAGATGGTTAAAGATTTGCTGATGCCGGTTAAGGTGAACATTATACCAACTATGCGTGAGCATGACGGTCTAGCAATGAGTTCACGGAATATTTATTTAAGTGCGCATGAGAGGGCGGAAGCGGTTATATTATTCAAAGTTCTTAATCATGCAAGGACATTGATAAACAGCGGTGTAAGAAAATCTGAATTAATTTTGGCAGAAACTAGCAAAATATTAAGCGAATCATCAATTGCAAAAATTGATTATATAAGGATAGTACATGCATCAAGCTTTATTGATGCTGAAATTCTTAGTAATGGAAAGTATTATTTAGTTATTGCTTGTCGATTCGGCGCAACCAGACTTTTAGATAATCTCTTCATTGAGATTATCGGTGACAAAATAATCCTTCAATAAATCTTTATTAAATACCAATTAAAAAATATTAATCGGCATTGCTTGTTGATTGGTTATTCGATGTATTGTTTAATTTTGCTTCAACCGTTTTATGCAGCAAGTTCA
>CAIWTC010000009.1 GCA_903915485.1 uncultured Ignavibacteriales bacterium
ACGGACTTTACGCGCGTTAAAAAATCTAAATATTCGCTGACGGTCTTCGGTTGCAACCATTTTTATCCATAGTTCAGGATCACGGTTATAATCTTCGGGCGTATAACCCATAATTGATTCGCACTGCGGACTGTGATATGATGCCACAGCCTCTCCATCTTTATAAATAACCGTATAGAGATATCCGTCAATGTTGTGCACAAGGGAGCGGAAATGCTCTTTGTCTTCAAAATTGAATGGTGATGATTTCTTTGATTTTTTCATTGTTGTTTGCTGTATATACTCTAAGATTAGCACTGCCTTTATTAAATACCGGATAAAAATTTATTCCGGAAATTCCTGCAGACTGCTGATTTACACTTTAACTTCTCACCGTTGTATTACGGCTTAAAAAAGATTTTCTTTATGCTTTGATAATAAGAAAATATTGTCAGAAATTCATGTAAAATATACCTATACAAATTGTATTGGTGCCCCCTGCAGCAATCGCCTACCTTCTAAAATATTTGTTTTGATGTAAGCATTCAATTAAAATCATCGTCCGTATGAATAATTAATAAGCCTTAAACATTACTTGCGCTTGGGCAACTATTGTCGAAGCGCTTTTTTTATATTAGAATAACTACACCATCTTTTTTCATTTTAAATAGAAAATAGTTATTTTAATACAGAGTGATTTTTTAAACGGATTTAAAAATTGGATGTTGCATGCCCCTCAATAATGTTGGTGCTAATAATGAGAAATACCGCCCTCTGCGTATTGTACTCTCCTATGTTCTTTTCGGATTCCTTTGGATTTCTTTTTCTGACGAAATAACTTTTGGTCAATATCATAATACTTTAGTCCTTGAGACTATCGCTATCAGCAAGGGATTCCTATTTATCATTGTAACCGGAATGGTGCTCTATTTCTTTATCAAGCGCGGATACACTAACCTTAACTCCATTATCAATAAATCAGCCGAAAGTGAAAAAACTTTTAAAATTATATTTTACGGTAACCCAATACCAACTATTCTCTTAAACAAACACTCGCAAATTATCCTTAACTTAAATGATGCGGCAGTAAAGCAATACGACTATCTTCCTCAGGAATTAATAGGAAGCAACTTAAATTCTATTTTTGCTGACGCTAATATCTTTCAATCTCTCCAAAAAGATAAATCATGGTATTCTGTCCTTGCAGGCGAGCATCTGCACATCAGAAAAGACAAATCAACTTTTGAAGCTAACCTCAGGCATGAATTAATTTCCGTTCAAGATCAGGAAGTTGTTTTGCTCATGATCAGCGATATTTCAAGTGAAATCAAAACAAGAGAACTGCTGATTCAAAGAGAGCGGCGATATAAACTTGTTACTCAGTTAACTTCTGATTTTATCTTTTCCTGTGTTCGCACAAGTGAATCTGTTTTTGAAGTGGATTGGATTTCAGATAATTTTTTCACTATGACCGGCTACACTAAGGCTGATTATGATTTGCACAAATCATGGGACTTCATCCTTCAACCGGACTCATTAAAGCAATTTAATGAGATGATCTCAAAACTTGAAAAAGGTAAATCATTTAGCACTGAACTCCGCTTTAGCAATAAATACAATGATTCCGGGTGGCTTAATGTCCGGGTTTATTATTCTGACGAAGGCAGCCAAAACATATATGGCGCTGCAAGAGATATAACCGAAAGATTAACATCTCGACTGAAAGTAATCGATAGCGAGAAAAAACTTAGTCTGCTATTTGATAAAACAAAAGACGCTGTGTTTATAATCGATATGAGTACAAGAACCTATGTCGATTGCAATCTCGCTGCTGAAGTTTTAACAGGAAGAACCAAGGATAATTTGACCGGTACTCTTATTGCAACTGTTTCAAAAGAACATGCCGATTCAAGAATGAAAGAACTCACTCAATCAATAGAGTCAGAGAGTAATTTCGGCGAAGTTGAATACACCCGCCCGGATGGCACTAAACGCATAGCACTTCTTGAAGCAATACGAATTGATGACAGATATGCATTCGGCATTGCAAAAGATATGACTGAGTATGTTTCTGCCATAAATTCTCTTAAAGAAAGCGAGATGTTCCTCAGCAAATCCCAGGTAGTTGCCAACATCGGGTCATTCGTATTTTATATTCCCGAAAACTATTATGTGTCTTCTAAAGTTATGGACACAATGTTTGGATTGCATGGCGATGAGCGTAAGTCCCTTGAATTTTGGTTGACCTGCATTCACCCGGATGACAAGCAAATGATGCTTGATCATGTTTCCATTGATGTATTTACTAAACACGAATTATTCAACAAAGAATATAGAATCGTTAGGAAAAACGACAGTGCTGTTCGGTGGGTGTGGGGCATGGCTGAAGTTGAGTTCACATCAACGGGTGCTCCGTTAAAAATGATTGGAACCATACAGGATATTACCGCAAGAAAAACATTAGAGCAAAATCTTATTCTCGCTAAAGAAGAAGCCGAAGAAATGAACAGGCTCAAATCAAGTTTCTTTGCCAACATGAGTCACGAGCTTAGAACTCCGCTCAACGGAATACTCGGGTTCTCTGAACTGCTGATTGAGGAAGTAACCAAGGACGACCACCGGGTAAAAGCTGAAACAATTCACCGCTCGGGCAAACGGCTTTTGAATACATTAAATTTGATACTGAACTTGTCAAAGGTTGAAGCCAACAAACAGGAACTCCGCGTTCACTTGGTTGATATGTGTGAATTAATTTCATCTTCTGTCAAGTTATATCAGCCCGCCGCAATAAAGAAAAATATCAAGCTTAAATTTATATGTGAAGCCGGCGAAGTAGTGCTTTCTTCCGACCAGCAGATGATTGAATCTATAATGAACAATTTAATAAGCAATGCAGTTAAATATACTAACAAGGGCGAAGTAAGCGTACGCCTTAGCACTGAAACTAAAGCGGGTTACGAGTCATGTGTAATCAGCGTGAGCGATACAGGAATCGGAATTCCGGAAAATCAGCAGAAATATGTTTTCGATGCATTCAGACAAGCAAGCGAAGG
>CAIWTC010000010.1 GCA_903915485.1 uncultured Ignavibacteriales bacterium
AGGAATTCGGGAATTCTTTCTGCATCTAATGTATTCCTTACACGCAGAAATATTTCAGCAATAAAAGAATATGCTGATAAGAAATACACGATTACGACAGACAACATTCTGGCAGTTAAGTCTGCACAGATAATTATCCTTGCAATTCAACCTCAGCAATTGAATATTCTCCTAACCGAAATTCAACCGTTTTTGACTTCTAAACATTTAATTATTTCTGTTGTTTCAGGTGCTTCAATTTCTGCGATTAAAAAGTTGGTGGGCGAAAACATCAAAGTCGCTAGAGCAATGCCTAACACTGCTATTGCTATTCAGGAGTCAATGACCTGCATAACAGCGGGTGATAAAACCTCGCTGAATATAACTAAAAAGATTTTTGATGTATTAGGTTCAACGGTAGAAATATCTGAGGACTTGATGATTCCCGCAACAGCCCTATGTGCCTGCGGAATAGCGTTCTTCCTCAGAGCAGTCCGAGCTGCATCACAAGGTGGAATTGAAATAGGTTTTCATTCAGACGAAGCATTACTTATGGCTGCACAAACAGCAAAAGGTGCGGCGGCATTACTCCTCTCAAATCATCAGCATCCCGAAAACGAAGTTGATAAAGTAACCACACCAAGAGGATGCACCATCAGCGGATTAAACCAAATGGAACATCATGGATTTAGTTCTGCTATGATTAAAGGTATAGTAACCTCTGCGGATAAAGCGGCAAAATTGTATTCATAATTCTTAAAACTGACTTCATAATGAACAGTCCCGCCACAAGCAGCGGGGAATTTGCCTAGTGAGATTAGAAAAAATAACCCCGACCTTCAGGTCGGGGAATTTCAGGCAAACAAATTAGGGCTTTAGCCCAAATTCTTAAAACCATATTTCACTATAAACTCATCATACTCTTCAGCAAAACTTCTCTTTCGATGATGCTCTTCCTGATTCTGTATATACTTCCTAACTGCATCGACTTGCGATTCGCTGACAGATGTGGCGAAGTATTCATCAGCCCATTCAAATTTCATTTTTGTGAGATTATTTCTATTTATCCAAAAAGAAGATTCCCCTTTAATCAAATTTAATATTTTGGCGATATTTTGATCAAGCCCCAAAGAAATCAAGCAATGTAAATGTTCATCATAACCGTCGAGGCAATTGATGAGTATTCCTTTGGTTTTTGCATTTTCAAAAATATGCTCAATCACCTTTTCTCTGATTTCTTTTTGAAGAAATGGTTCTCTATTTTTTGTCCCAAAGACAATATGCAACCAAACTCGTACAAATGCCATAATACTTTTAAAGTTATTGATTTGGGCTAAAGCCCTTGCTTAACATTATTTGCATTTCACCGCCGTAAACGGCGGAGTTATTTTATAATAATTGTATAATCAGAATAAAGACTATCCATTCTTTACAATCTTAGCCCAGCCATCTCTCAAAGAAACGGTTCTGTTGAAAACTAAGTTGTCTTTAGAAAATTCTTTATCAGCACAGAAGTATCCTAGTCTTTCAAACTGAAAATTCTCCTGCACTTTCGCATCAGCAAGAACAGGTTCTATTTTGCATTCACTCAATGATTCCAACGAAGTAGGATTTATCGTAGTTCTCCAATCAGCGTCTTTTACACCTGCAGGGTCTTCAACTGTGAAAAGCCTGTCATAAAGATTTACGGTCGCATTCTTACCATGACGGGCAGATACCCAATGAATCGTACCCTTAACTTTTTTGGTGCTAGTGCCTGTTCCGCTTCGTGTTTCAGGATCATATGAACAGAGAAGTTCAACTATTTCGCCCGATTCATTTTTAATCTATTCTTCACACTTGTTTATGTATGCTTATCTTTGGCGTAGTTCCTGTCCAGGGGAAAGCCTGAAAAACTTTTTAACAGGAACTTCCATGAATTCATCCTGCTCAATATAAATTTCTATG
>CAIWTC010000011.1 GCA_903915485.1 uncultured Ignavibacteriales bacterium
AAACCGCCATTAGTCTTGTTGGTATGACTAATCCATTTTTAGGATTCAAAACAAAATTTGATATCGAAAGTCAATATGATTGCGGTGTTGTACTTATTTCTACAGATAACGGAACAACTTGGACTCCGATTGCGGGTCAGTACACTAAGGCGGCATCAGGGCTTTCCGGAAGTAAGCAAACCCCGGCAGGGATGCCTGTTTATGATGGGCTAAAAAGTGACTGGGTGACTGAAGAAATTAATCTAAGTGCGTATGCAGGTAAGTCAATTAAAATCAGATTTGAATTAAGAACTGATTCTGGGCTTGATAAAGATGGTTGGTATCTCGATGATATTAATATTTATTCCTATGCTGCAGTAACCGCAGTTTCACCTGTCAATAATGATTTGCCAAAAGAATTCTCGCTTGAGCAAAATTATCCAAATCCATTTAACCCTGTAACTGAAATCCGGTATGCTATCCCAGGTGCGGAAAGAGTTTCGTTGAAAGTATTTAATGTTCTTGGCAAAGAGGTTGCAGTATTAGTCAATTCTGAATATCGCAGCGCAGGATTCTATAAGGTTGCATTCAATGCATCAAGTCTGCCGAGCGGAACATATATTTACCGCTTGGAGGCAGGCGCAAATGTAACTTCTAAGAAATTGATTCTGATAAAATAGATATTGGAGTATGTGAATTATTTTAACGCCGCCCGGATATCTGAGCGGCGTTTTTATTTTTAAGACTTAGTCCCGTACTTAACAATACTTAGAATTCGTATTATTCTAAGCTGCTCGTAACTTATCTTACCCTCAAATTTATCGTAAAGAGGTTTCAGAAATAAATAATCATCCTTCTTAAATTCTTCAAATACTTTAGCCAATAATTCCGCTTCAACAGTTAAATTACTTTCCAAGGAATTTGTCTGCAATTCATTTCCTTCTATTGCATATTTATAAATGTATGCAATAACTGTCTCGGGCTTTATTCCATATTTCAGCACCAAGTCATCGACTGTTGCACCGTTATTAACTTCTTCACCAACCTCAATATAGCGGAGTTTTTGAGCGGTCTTAACGGTCTTCGGAATTGCAGGGCTTACGCTCACTGCAGGTGGGGAAACAGTTTTATTCGTATTCAAAAACTTATTGATTACCGGTAAGAATGAAGATGAATAGCTTTTGAGTTTTGCTGTGCCGACTCCGCTGATATCTGCCATTTCAGCATCTGTGCGGGGGAAATAAACTGCCATCTGCTGCAGCGTTTTATCTGAAAAAATTACAAACGGCGGAACATCAAGTCTGTCGGCAACTTGCTTTCTTTTCGCACGGAGCAGTTCAAATAATTCTTTGTTGTAATTCGTATCAAGCAGTTTTCCTTTTTTAGTGCTGATTTCAGGCTCTTGAATTTTACCCATCACTTTAAGGTTGCTATATAAAACCTCGTTTGATTTAGAAGTAAGCCTTAACCCGCCAAATTCTTCATCCTTTTCCAAGAATCCTTTTGCGATTAAATCAAAACACAAGTATTGAAGTTGCTTTTTCGTGAAGGACTTTTCTATACCGTATACTGACAGAGTGTGATGCCTGTTGCTCAAAATCCTTTGTGATTCACTGCCGGTAAGAACATCAATTATATAAGTTAAACCAAATCGTTCGCCTGTCCTTTTGACGGCAGATAAAATCTTTTGTGTTGGGATTGTTATATCTACAAGTGTTGCTGCATCATCAACACAATTATCGCACATACCGCAGTTATCGGTGTGGTATTTCTCGCCGAAATAATTAATTATAGGAACTCTTCTGCACCCGCCGAACTGTGCAAATTTAATGATTTCATCAAGATGAATCTGAGCATTTAAGCGTTCTTGTTGAGTTGTTTTTTGCTCAATGAAATACTGAATCTTCATGCTGTCTCCGTAGCCAAATAGGAGCAGACAATCAGCGCGCAATCCGTCTCTGCCTGCACGGCCTATTTCCTGATAATATGACTCAATGCTTTTTGGTAGGTCATAATGCAAAACATATCTAATGTTTGATTTGTTGATTCCCATTCCGAATGCGACAGTGGCAATTATAATCTGAATTTCATCGCGAATAAACCGTTCCTGATTTGAATGTCTTTCTTCATCTGGTAATCCGGCATGATAGGGGAGGCATGAATACTTTAGTGCGGATAAACTTTCGTAAAGTTCATCGACTTGCTTTCGTGTTGTGCAATAAATTATTCCCGATTGGTCTTTATGTGCTTTTAGAAACTCTAACGCTTGCTGCTGTGCTTTTTGCTTTGGGATTACTTGAAGGAACAGATTTTCCCTGTCAAAACTTGCCAGGAATCTTGAAGCGTTGCGCAATTTCAAATTTATCACAATATCATCTTGTACTTTTGGCGTTGCTGTAGCAGTTAACGCAACAAAAACTGCAGTTGGAAATTTATCCTGTAACTGCCCCAGCATACGGTACTCCTTACGGAAATCGTGACCCCATTCAGAGATACAGTGAGCCTCATCGATTGTGATGCATTCAAGTTTGGATGAAATAAGAAGTTCCTGAATTTCATCTTTGAAAATAGATTCAGGAGCTATATAAAGCAGTTTTGCTTTTCCCGTTTTTACTGCGTTGTAATTATCCCGATAAACCGAAGCGGAAATAGATGAATTAAGAATTGCAGTTTCCACACCTAACTGTCTTAGTTGTTCTGCTTGGTCTTTCATCAACGAGATAAGCGGAGAAATAACCACAGTCAAACCCTTAAAGACAATCGCGGGAATCTGATAGCATAAAGATTTCCCCCCGCCCGTGGGCATTATTACTAATGAGTCCTTCTTATTAAGAATATTCTCAATAATATCATTTTGAAGAGGACGAAATGAATCGTACCCGAAAACAGTTTTTAGTATTTTTTTTGCTTTTTGGAGCATTTAGTATTTAACGAGATAATAGTTGTGTGAAAAATTTATAATTCCTTTCTCAATATATAGAAATTTGAAGTTCGATAAATATCTAAAATATAAAATGTTTTTCCAGCAATATTTTAGTGTTATCTAAATAAGATTCTCGCCAATTATTCGTAAATTGAGCCTCGATAAATAAATGTTTCAGTCAAGAAATTATTCCGCTGGGCTTTAAGGTTCTTCAAATCATATTCAATTACTCAAGTTAACAATTTATAAATGAGCAAATACAGCATTCACATTAAACAAACATTCAAACTTGCCTTACCTATTGCGATAGGGCAGGTAGGGCATGTAATGATGGGTTTTGTGGATAATGCAGTCGTTGGAAATTTATCACCTGTTAATTTAGCAGCGGCATCAATTGCCAACGGTTTCTTCTTTATTACGATGGTAATAGGCATAGGCATTTCATACGCTCTCTCCACACTCGTCTCAATGAATCAGAGCTCCGGCGATATCAAAATGCAGTCGAAGATATTTAATAATGCAACGGTAATTAATTTCGCAGTTGGGGTTCTGCTAAGTTTATTCAATTACTATTTTTCAAATATTATCGGAAAACTTTCGCAACCTCCTGAAGTTGTTGAATTAGCAATCCCATATTGCCGTTTGATAGGTTTAACAGCGATTCCATTTATGATGTTTCAGAACTACCGTCAGTTTCTTGAAGGTCTTTCTATAATGCGTCCTGCGATGTTCATCACGCTGATAGCTAATATTGTAAATCTTATTGCAAATTTTGTGCTCGTGTTTGGACTTTATGGTTTCCCAAAAATGGGTCTCATGGGGAGCGGATATGCTACGATGTCAGCAAGGATATTCATGGCTTTGGCACTTGGTATATTTGTTTACAAGAATAGAAAATTTGCAAAATACCAGTTGAATGTTTTTAAGGAAAAACTTGACTTACCAATTATCAAGAACATACTTAGAATAGGGCTCGGAAGCGGCTTTCAATACTTCTTTGAAGTGGCATGTTTTGTTTCCGCGGCATATATGGTTGGTTGGCTTGGAGCAAAGCAAATGGCTGCTCATCAAATTGCTCTTAATGTTGCATCACTCTCATATATGGTTGTCATCGGAATTTCTTCTGCCGGTGCTATCAGAGTCAGCGGCGCTTTAGGCGCAAAGAACTATGCCGAAATGCGTGATGCTGGTATAGGCGCCATAGCATTAGCTTTTATGTATATGATGGGGACAAGTCTGGCATTTGTAATATTCAGCAGTTTAATCCCCAGGGTATATGTTCATGACCTTGAAGTTATCAGTATTGCCTCTCAGTTATTGATTATCGCAGCAATGTTTCAAATATTTGACGGTGTACAGGCAACAAGTCTCGGAGTTTTGAGGGGAATAAATGACATTAAAATTCCAACTGTGATTACATTTATTTCATATTGGCTGATTGGTTTGCCGGCGGCATATTTTATTGGCTTCACATTCAATTTCGGAATCGAAGGTATATGGTATGGGTTACTGATTGGATTGATAGCCTCTGCAATACTTCTTACCGACAGGTTCCTTCGAATCACAAAAAGAATGCGTCTTAAAACGCGCCCGGCTTAATAATTATCCGGTAAATTCTTTCAAGTAAAATTCTATCTCTTCCAGAATCTTTTCATCGATTGTAAAAGTAACATAATCAGCAAAGTTGTTCAGTATAATCAGTGAGTTAATACTGGTATCCATCATCTCAAGATTTGCGATTTTTTTTGAAACGCTATGGTTCAGAATTCTGATATCTTCATAGTGGTTCATTAGATTGTTCATTTCCCAGTCAGGTGTTCCTCCCTTTTTCCAAACAATGTATTGGGATAGGAGATACATTGACAGTGAACGAATCTGTGTTTCCTCAAGGGAAGCAAATGGTAGATGGAAATAAAGCATTGGCTTAAGTTTAGTCATATAAGGGCATCCTGATGAAACCATATAAATTCCTAAGATGCTACTTACACCCGATTGGAGAGAACTATACTTCCAATAGTTCCTGGCAGGAGATTCTACTTGTATTTCAACGCTCTGATATGAAGGGGCATCATGAAATTTTTCAATAACTTCAACTAACGATAATGCAAGCGGACAGTATTCGTGCTCTGTAGCGGAAAGAGGGCAGTGTGGGCAGCGAAATCTTTCAAGTTTTGTCCAATCTGGGTAAGATTCCCTTTGCGGGCGAATAATCTGTAAGGAAGCACTATCAAGACATACTTTAAGTTCTCTTTGCGCAGGCCCCGGAAAATTAAACCTGTAGGCTATTTCAAATTGTGTTTGATTTTTCACTTCTGTATCGTTTTGTGTTAAAATCTCTGTTCTCATCTTGAAAATAGTAATTATTATTAAACTTTTTGCAAAATAATTGAAATAAATAAAATATTGTGTGATTAGAAACTTTAAGGGTCGCTTGTACCGAAAAATGTGATTTAGAATACATTTATTGTCAATATCGGGGTTGTTTCTTCATTTTATCGAATAATATCAAAAATATTAAAAGATATTTGAACCTTGAATGGTAAATTTAGGTTTAATATATTGTATATGTATTTATCGCTGTTTAATCAATGGCATAAATATTACGATAAAAAATGAAATGAATGAACAATTAGAACTTAGAAATTATTATTACTTAGAAGGTTAAAATGAACGAGAATTTTTCTGATAGAATGCAAGAAGTAATCAGGTACAGCCGTGAGGAGGCTCTTCGGCTCGGGCATGATTATATAGGAACCGAGCATTTATTGCTTGGTATCATTAAAGAAGGTCAGGGAGTGGCTGTTAGAATTCTTAGAAATTTGGATTGCGATTTAGTTAAACTGAAAAAATCAGTCGAGGAATCCGTAAGAACATCTGGCGGAACTTTAACAATTGGCAATATTCCATTAACTAAGCAGGCAGAAAAAGTTTTAAAAATTACCCAGATTGAATCCAAAATATATAAAGCAGAAGTAATTGGAACAGAACATCTGCTGCTTTCGTTGCTTAGAGATGAGGATAACATTGCTACTCAGATATTATTGCAGTTCAATGTTACTTATGAGGCATCCCGTTCTGAATTGAATGCGATGCTCTCGCAGAAGGACTCAGGCGAGCCAAGAAAAAATCCGTTGCAAACCCCCGGGCCTGAGAAAAAAGCAGAAAAGACCAAAACTCCCGTGCTGGATAATTTTGGAAGAGACCTGACTAAACTTGCAATTGAAGATAAACTTGACCCGGTCGTTGGCAGAGAAAAAGAAATTGAAAGAGTTGCGCAAGTATTAAGCAGGCGCAAGAAAAATAATCCCGTATTGATTGGAGAACCCGGAGTTGGTAAAACTGCAATCGCTGAAGGACTCGCACTTAGAATTATTCAGAAAAAAGTTCCAAGAATTTTACAGAACATGCGTGTAGTTACACTTGATATCGCAGGCATGGTTGCTGGTACTAAGTATCGCGGTCAGTTTGAAGAACGAATGAAATCATTAATGAGTGAGTTGGAAAAAGCAAAAGATGTTATTCTCTTCATTGATGAGCTGCATACAATAGTTGGTGCAGGCGGAGCTTCCGGTTCTTTGGACGCTTCAAATATGTTTAAGCCTGCTTTGGCTAGAGGCGACATTCAGTGCATAGGTGCTACTACTCTTGATGAATATCGGAAGTTCATTGAAACTGATGGTGCACTTGA
>CAIWTC010000012.1 GCA_903915485.1 uncultured Ignavibacteriales bacterium
AGATCGCGCTGCGTAGGCGTGTCGCCTCTTCCGTAAATAACCGTACTAGTCATGGTGTCAATACCGTTTCCCGCACCTCTTAACACTACTCCCGAATTAGTAATAGTCAGAACTCCGTATACATTATAAACACCCGGAGTTAAGTACAATGCGCCGCGAATACCATTAGCATCTATTGGCATTGCCCCGACAGTATTTATTGCATTTTGAATATTTGCAGTATTATCTCCGCTCACGGGAGAGATGGTCTTTACAACAGGAACAAAAGGAATAGGAACTTCGCTTCTCTTATAACCCGCATAACTGAAATCAGGAATAACATTCTTTCCGGTATCAGTTACATATACTAGTTTATTATCAGCACCAAAATATATTTTGCTTGATTGCCAGGTCTGCGCATAGATATGCGATTGAGTCATAACAATTATGACAAACAGTCTAAAAAATAATTGTTTGTTTTTAAACATTAACATCTTTCAATTTACAAAAATATATGTCAGATAAATAGTGCATTTCGGAATGAACAAAAACTCTGAACTTATTATACGCAGTTTTCTGCAAGGGGTTAATTCTTCAATTAAAAATTATTAAAGGCCAATACAAATTTTAAGAGAAATTTTACTTAATGAATATTTTATTTAAGCAAAATCATTTTCTTAACCGAGCTATATTCTCCTGCATGAAGAGAGTAAAAATATATGCCTGAAGAAAGACCTGTGCTTGTTAAACTTAGTTCTTTCTTATATTCTCCGGCATGCTGAAATTCATTCACAAGGCTAATAACTTCTTTACCCAACACATCAAAAATCTTAATTGTGACAAAACTATTTTTGGGCAGAGAGTAACTTATAACAGTGCTCGGGTTAAATGGATTCGGATAATTTTGGCCCAATGAATACTTGCCGTGGAGTTGCTCATCTCCATGATTGATACCCAATGGGAAAGAGAAATCTCCAATACCGCGCCACGATTTCAGAGCCGTCCATATATCGCCGGTCCGCTGCAGGGGGATGGTAACATTGTTAACAGCATTTTCGCCCAGCCTGTCTTTCAACTGTTGGAAATATAAACTTCTCGGCTGAGTAGTAGTCCCCCAATTTTCCCAAAATCCTGCACCTGTCTTTAGTACTCCCTTGCAGCCGATCCCCCAATTTAATGCACCTTTGGGACTTTCAACCTTAAACTCGCTTGTATTAGAAACACAATTCCAAAACATTGTTTGCGCCCCTGCCCAGCCGTGTCCCGTACCCATGTCCTTCCGGTTTTGAACTCTGGTTTCACCGCCCTGAACATTATCAAACAAACTTCCTGTAGAGTATCGTTGATGAGGTCCAATATCCGCATAAGTTTCTTCTGAAAAACAATCAACAAAAGCGTTTGGTCCTGCCACTCTTGAACCAAGCACAAAATCGTGTCTGCCTCCGCGCGTATAACATCTTTGAAATAAGTTGAACGAACCTTTAGATATATTGAAAGAATATTTTCGTCCACCCGTTGTTATTGATTTTGCATCAAGCATCGCGCATTCTTCAACAGTTGTGTTATATGCATAGTCAAGACTTACACATCCGTAACCGAAATAACGCGCCGTGATTTTGCGAATCCAACTGTTTGCAGTATAAGATAAAGTAACCGCACTCCATCCGTGATTCTCCGCAGTATCACTTGTATATACTGATGTAATCAGCATGTTCTCAATTCCGCAATTTTCAAGTCTTCCGCTGACGGAAACTTTTTGAACATTGCCCCCTCCATATAAATTTTCAATTGTCTGAACAAGAGGAATGTCGACGGTTATCACATTACCGTTCAAAGCTTTTATTCTTCTTTCATATGAAATTTCATAACTAGATGCTGTCCATCCGTATTGTGCCATGTTATCAAGGTCCAAAAGCCATTGGTCATTCGGTGTTCTGGTAACATTGATAGTATCACCAACTGAAAGACCTGCTGTATTGGCAACAGTAAACGATGATGTTCCGCTCGGCAGATAAGATGAAGTAATTAGCTTTGTGCTTGAAGTATCAATTGCTGTTCTACTATTTTCGTATGTTATTGAAGTTTCTTCCCAGTTATCATCCCTTTGATATAAAAGTGTATGATGAACAAGTTTTTGTGCGGCAGTATCTGCTATAAGATCTTTTTTGGTATATAATTTCAATGTTGCTGATTTGACAGTCTCAAGCGTTCCCGGAATATCAAACTTTAAGTATACTTCGCGGGTTACATTATTATTGATGCCTGCATTCTTAACTGATAAAGACTGGTCTGTTCCAAAGTTTAAACTAGCGCTTACACCCGCTTGAACAGTGGCATCAGCAATTGGAGTAAGTGTAATTAGCGTGTCAATTCCTGTTGTGCTTGAGGTCGAAACAATTTCTAATTTAGGTCGAAACAGTGTGTCTTCCCTGCTCGCATAATTCGTAAATTGATTCACATCAGATACAATATGAAAGGTAATTATTTTGTTTCCTTCTGACTCATCAACTACTCCAGTCAATGCGTTAAACTCCAACCAGGTATGAACTGCGGGATATTCTTTAGTATCAAGAATATTTTCATAAACTAAACTGCTTTTTTCATCACCTATGAATTGAATAAAATCATGCTGCTCCAGTGAGGTTGCCACTAATTCAGTTCCGCCTTTATCGGGCGTGTTCTGACCTTCACCTCTTAATACAACACCTCCTGCACGAATGAATAGCGGACCATTTATTTCGTACTTCCCTGATTTTATTAATATCGCTCCGCGAAATCCATTGGCACCCAAAGACAAGAGCGATACTCTGTCTATTGCAGATTGAATCAGTACGCGGGCATCTCCAACAATTGGAGAAATTGTTTCCACAACAGGAACAACTGGAATCGTAACTCCTCCCATTTTATACCCTGAAAACGAAAAGTCAGGAATAATGTTAACAGCATTTGTTTGACCAGTATTTGCGTAGGGAGTGTATTCCAATTTTCCCTGCGCACCAATATGTACCAAACCACTCGTCTGCGAATACAGATTCAGTGTATTGCCAAGAAAGATAATCACAAGTAAAGTAAATGCAGCGCTTTTCATTATTTACTTTCTGGATGTAACTTGTAATTACTATTCATCTTTTTCAAGCACTTTGTTAGTGTTACTTTTCTTCAACTTATCTTTTTCTGCCTTATTGGCGTGACGGCCGGAACCATCTCCCTCATCCAAAATTCCACCCGCGGGATTTAATTGAGCTAGTGCAGCCTGCAGTCGTTTTCGAGCCTCAATCGCTTGCATATCAGTAGTCTTCTCGCTTACAAGAATTTCTTCGAACGGGGCATTTCGCATATCAAAAAGCGCACCTTCCTGATTAAGTTTCCAGGATTTATCTCTTACATACCACATTCCCGCCAGTTGAATATATACCCAATCTCTAGGCTGACCTTTTTTTCCGTTAATCTGCGGTAAGAAACTTTTCCCATCAATAACTTTATCTTTAGGTAATTTTGCACCTGCCAACTCTGCGAATGTAGGAAGGAAATCACTAGAGTCTATCATATCATCATTAATTTTTCCTGCAGGGACGACTCCCGGCCAATTAACTATTAACGGTTCAAGACTTCCGCCTTCAAGCATTGTTCCTTTTTGCCCTGCAAGTCTCTTACCCCCTATAGTTGCAGAATCTGCATGTCCATTTGCAGTGCCATTATCTCCAAAGAAAACAACAAGAGTGTTTTGACGCAATTTCAAACGCTCTAATTCATCAACAAGTTTACCGACAAGTTTATCCATGTATGCAACATTATCCGGATAAAAATCTTTCGTATCGGGCTTACTATCAGGAGTTCGAAGAACTTCGGCATGAATGTGTGACATTGAATAATAAAGGAAGAACGGGTCTTCGCGATGCTTGGTAATGAATTCCACAACATGGTCATGCATTACATCAGGCAAATATTCATTGTCGTGAAGAATTGTTGATTTACCATTCAATAGATAGTTTTGGTTGTTTACTTGTGTGTTCCAATATTTTCCGCTACCGGAAAATTTCAGGTAATAGTCAAAGCCAAAATCGGAAGGCGTAAGCGGAAGTTGACTCCATTTGCCAATTGCAGCGGTAACATATCCTGCTGATTTAAGCACTGTGGGTATAAGTGTTTCTGCAGACGGCTTGATTTGTCCTACTGCATCCTGATTTGTACCACCCGTACGGAATAAATATCTTCCTGTTAAGATAGTTGTTCTCGAGGGTCCGCATAAAGAAGGCGTGTATCCATGCGTAAAGCGGATTCCTTCTTTAGCAAGTTTATCGATGTGAGGTGTTTTATAATTATCAGCACCATAGCAGCTAACTTCACCAATTCCCAAATCATCAGCAAGAATGAAAATGATATTTGGTTTTTTACCATCGGCGGGTATGTTTTGGAAAATATTTTTTCCGAATAAAGTATCCGCAGCAAACATACTTCCAAGTGTAAACATCCCGGCAGTTTTTAGAAAATCTCTTCGTTCCATTTTTTATCAGAATAATTATATAAAATATTTTCGAGTTCTTAAGTGCTTAGTATATTCAGCATACCTTAATTTATTATGCCCGCCCCTTCCAGGTCTCTATTAGAATTAAACTTGTTCTGTGCTTTCAACTCCATATTTAACTTCAAGCATTTTTTCAAGGTTGGTCTCTGCAATTTTAAGATGCTGCATCATGGCATTTTTTGCTTTCCCGGAGTCACCTGCAATAATCGCTTCAAGGATTTCTTTGTGATTTGCATAAGCATCATCCCGGGCATCTGCCACAGTTTCATAGATGAACGACTTAACTTCCGGCATCATATTCATCAGCACCGGTTCAAGAATCAGCGGAAGAAAATTATTTTTTGAGGCACGGGCAATGTCTAGATGAAAATGCATATCAAATTTGGCAAGGCTTTTGAAGTCGCCCTCAAAGTCGCTTAATATTTCCAAATCTTCAACTAGTATATCAATATCTTCCTGAGTTCTTTTGAGTGCAGCAGCTTCAGCAAGAGCCGGTTCAATTATTTGTCTTGAATGCAGCAGGTCGAACATATAATTACGGTCAAGTTTTTGAACAAGGTACTTATTTAAGGGTTCTGTGATAGAAGAAGGTTTCATCTCATTTACAAAGATTCCCTTCCCCTTGGTGACAGTAATTAAATTACGGGCAGAAAGCGTCTGTAGCGCTTCGCGGATAGCTGTCCTGCTGACGCCGAACTGTTTGCTTAATTCAGTTTCGGTAGGCAACTTCGCCCCCGGAAGATACTGCTTGGACATAATCGATTCTTCGATTTGCTGAGTAACAA
>CAIWTC010000013.1 GCA_903915485.1 uncultured Ignavibacteriales bacterium
ATTACTAAAGATAAAGTTTATTGTTACAATTTTGACAAACTTTTATTGGATAGTGCATTTTCCTGCCCTAAGCCTCCAATGGGGGCCTTCATTATTTATGCAACAGGAATTTCCTCAGACGGAAAGAATTTCTATTTAGTTAACAGTAGTGACGGTGCAGACCACCTTTACACTCTTGACTATACAGGCAAAGAAGTTTCCCGTTACGACCTACCGTATCAATATCCTCAGGCTGTTGTTTGGTCTTCATATGATGTACGCGACGGTGGTCCTCCGGTCATTTCCAATATCTCACCCGCCAAAGGCGTTAAAGGAACAGGGTTCACAGTTGAACTTGCAGGTTCCGGATTTAAATCTGGAGAAACTGTTAGTTTCGGTAACAATATTACTGTTGATACTTTAGCCTACCTTAATCCAAATCAGACGCACTTATACATCACTATTGATACTTCTGCTGTCTTAGGATTAAGAGATGTTTCTTTGACTACTCCTAAAGGTAAAATAGCTACATTAACAGGTGGATTCAAAGTGCTAGCAGCAGCTGAAGAAGATTATATCTATATGGGCGAATCGAACCTTACAAGAATTTATAAAATCAGAGTAAGAGACAGCTCAGTGGTTGCTTATTGGAGTACAAGGTCCATTTCAGCAGCAAGTTCAATCCAAGGCATTGGTTACGATGGCACTGATTTTTGGTTGTCACTTTCAGGTACTGATAGAAGTATAACTAAAATAGCGTTACCTGAGGACGATACAAATGCAACTGCTGTTCAAGCACCATTTGTTCTTTCATATCCGGGCGGAACTTTAAGAGGCATCTCTTTTGCCAATGGATTTATTTATCAAACAGTAAGTGAAACTGCTCCTACGCTAGGAAAGATTTTTAGAATCGACCCTGCTACAGGAGTTCTACTTGATACAATTATCACACCAGGTTCGAACCCACGAGGGATTACATGGTTAAATGGTAAATTGTACTGCAATGATACTGATTTGGATTTAACATATGTTTATAATGTTTCCAATAAAACATGGACTTCATTATTCACCACACCGATCCCAACAGGCGGATCAAAGTTTGGGACAGGATTTACAAACGATGGAGCAAACTACTGGATGGCAAATTCTAGCGGAGCGAATGACCATTTATTTAAGCTACTTGCAACAGGTCAAATCGTTCAAATGATAAATACACGCAATTTAACTACCAACGGAGTGTTGGCAATAAATTACGACCTTGGTATCACAGGAATAGTATTCTTAGTAAAGTAAAGGAAACCAAAAATGAAATTATTACTTAAATCAATAAAAATTGTTTCAATCCTAATATTAGTATTTTTCTCCTTTACTAATACTCGCGCTCAGTTAAAAGTAGAAGGCGACTTCCGCTTGAGATGGTACAGCGATGCATTTACAAATACAATGGATGCCCGAGCTAAAGAAAATTATATGCGCTTCTATGGCAGACTGCATTCATCAATTAAGGCATCATCTATCACTGACTTTAATTTAGAATTATTGACTGTTACGGATAACCCAGCATCCCCTACCCGCAACATCTCAGGTACAGGAAGTATGCGCTATGCTATCAGCCAGGTATTTGCAGAAGTGAACACGCCTGACTTTTTGTTTTTTGATGCTACTAGAGTCCGTATAGGAAGACAGCAGTTTCAAATAGGTAACGGGTTAAGTTTCGGCGAATCAACTTATTATCTTGATAAATTTGATGGAGCAAGACTGGATTTAGCATATGACATCTACACACTAACAGCTTTTGGTGCAATCACAGGGCAGAATGTAAGTGCAAGCGGTTTATATCCTGATCCAGGCAGTGACCAGATTTATGTTTTGAA
>CAIWTC010000014.1 GCA_903915485.1 uncultured Ignavibacteriales bacterium
AATAAGTAAAAATGATGTCATAATAGCAACTGAAACGCATAGACAAAAAATATATTCATTGGAAACATTTGAAAAATTGTTGTTAGTGAATTCATTTGAAATGATATACTGTTTAGAGGATTTTTCCTTTGAGGATGCTACCGAAAATTCATTAAGAGCCCATATTATTGCGAGGAAGAAATGAGAAAAGTACTTAGTTTTTCGAATGTAGATTTTTTGTATAATTCAGAACATATATTAAATGATGTCTCATTTTCAATTGATGAGAAGGAATTTATTTTTTTAATAGGCAAATCGGGTTCCGGGAAAAGCACTCTTTTACGACTTGTATATGCAGCGCTTCAGCCTGAAAATGGTGAAGTTGAGTCTGTAGGATTTATTTTACCCACAAAAAAGAAAAACAATATTCTCAAACTTAGAAGAAAATTAGGAATTGTCTTTCAGGAGTTTCGTTTATTAAAAGATAGAACAGTTAGTGAAAACCTGGCCTTTGTTCTGCAAGCCGCTGGGGGTACTAACACAAATATTAAGAGAAAAGTCAATGATGTTTTATCTGAAGTTGGTCTCTCTCATAAAGTAAAGTCTTATCCTAATGAACTATCGGGAGGGGAACTTCAGAGGGTAGCTATCGCAAGAGCAATCATAAATGACCCGCTGTTGATATTAGCTGATGAACCAACTGGTAACTTGGACCCGGAAACATCCAATGATATTTTTGAATTACTGAAGAAAATAAATAGTAAGGGAACGGCAGTTCTTTTTGCTACCCATAATTACGAATTTGTTCGCAAATCAGAGAAGCGAATATTAAGGCTTGAAAAGGGGAAAGTTTCCGAAATTCAAAAGGTTAGTCTGTAGATGATTATAGTGCCGTAAATAATTTATTCATGGCAGGGTAATCTAATCTAAAGTTTTGTAGCGTTTATTTTAGTTATTATGTCTTGATATACATTTGCAATTGTCTGGGCGCCGTCGACTGTAATTAGCGTTCTTGTCTCATCGTAATAATTTATCACCGGGAGAGTTTGATTTTCAAAAATACCCATTCTTTTCTTTATTACTTCTTCAGTGTCATCTGAGCGATGGAATAAAGAATTCTCACCTCCGCATATAGGACATTTGCCATCATCTTCAATTTCAATCAACGAAAATACAGAGTGACAATCATGGCAAGTTCGTCTGGAAGTTAACCGTCTGATTATTTCTTCATCGCCCACAGTTAGATTTACCAGGAATAAATCCTTGGTGTTTAGTTCAATAAACAGTGCATCTAAAGTTTTTGCTTGTGGGAGTGTTCTTGGGAAACCGTCCAATACAACACCGTTAGTACATCTGTCTTCTAAAAGTGTTTCCTTAATAATACCGATTACTAATTCATCAGGAACAAAATTTCCTTTTGAAATAAGTCTGTGGGCTTCTATCCCTAATTGGGTTTGGTTTTTATAAGCATCACGCAAGATGTCTCCTGTTGAGATGTGGGGGATAGTGAATGCTTGGGAGAGTAAGTTGGCCTGTGTTCCTTTGCCAACCCCGGGTGCTCCTAACACAATTACGAACATTGAAAAACTCCGATAAGGAAACTATTAAAAGAAAATGAATATTTACTATTCTAAAATACAAAAAATTGCGTATTGAATTTCATTCTCTTCGTAATTATTAAGTTAGAAACACCACAGTGGGATACTTTTGTATGAAAAACTTTTTAGTCCTTCATCCTATTGCCTTTTTCCTCATGAATAAATATCCAACTAACAACTCTGCCGACATCAATTGCCTCATAATTATTCCAATAGCTTCTTGTTCGCACATGCAAAGAACTTGTTCCTCTATGAGAATATTCATCAGATTCTTTAATCAATGCTTTAAGGCGTTTTAACCAGGCTTTCATGTTGGGTTCCCTTAAATCAACCCATCCGTCTTTTGCCCAATTATTGATGAGTGTAGGTGACAGGTTTATTTTGTCATCACCCGTTTTAACGGGGATTTTCAAGTCATTTCCACGCAGGAGTTGCTTCCCGTCGGGGAGGAGAATACCAATTCCGATTGAAAGAATTTCAGCTCTGAGTTGCGCATTATTTCTAATTAATTCCTCACATTTTTGTACTAAAACACTTGGTTTCATTTTAACAAGTCGCAACATGGAGTTATCAACTGTTCTCAGTAAATGAAGTTCGAATAAAAGTTTAGATAATCTAGGAGGTCCTAACATTTCGAAAGCTACACTACTAGTATTGTGTTTCTTCTCAAGTTCTGCAAGTTTTTCCACTGCGAAGTGCTGCATATAGCCCGCACGATAACTAGGATTAAGTGTTGCATTATCTAATGCATTGATGATGTCGTGACCCGTATTGCCGCCTTTAATTTCAAAAATGATATTATCCGCGATTTCTTCAGGAGTAACAAACTCCATTTGTTTTTGTGCAGTAATTGCTTCAAATTCACCCCGAGAGAAAATACCATTTTCACCGGTGTCGATGAATACAGATTTTAGTGTAGAACCTGTTTTCGGAAAAGGTTTTTCCAGCGAGTAACTAAATTCACCATCAAGATGAACAACTTCATCAAAACCAACATTAACTAGTTCGATGTCTTTCCCTTTTTTCTTTATAGTATCATATTCAATTCTTTTCCACGCAATGGCAGCAGTTGGCTTTATTTCTTTTGTGATAGCTGTGTCGGGTGTCCTTGCCATCAAAAAGAGCAGCAAGGTGTGAGCGCCTGCAACTGCTGATTTACTAAGCAATACTCTTGATGGTTTTTCTTCGCTATGGGTGTAGGGGATATTTAGTCCCATCCCTCCGGTGCCGCTCGTTCCTATCTTGAAGTACAACTGCGTATTAGCATCATGCATAGCATTATATAAAATTTGTATATGACGAATCAATTGCGGAATATACTCAGAGCAAAGAAGTTTCTCAGTTTCGACAATCATATCAGGCAAAGAAATCTTGTTAAGAATTTTATGCTTTATTGAACGGTAAGTTGTATAAACATCCTGATAGGCAATGCCTGTAGCGGTGTTTATGCAATCAATAATCAGGTCTGCTTTATACTTATTAATTAACTTATATAAGGCTGAATTTTTGAGTATCTCACTATTCAGTTCTTCGAATGTATCCTTGAGAAGGATTTGTCTATTCTCGGCATCATTTAGTATATCATTTCTGTCCATATCTTTGAAACTGTCTCTGACAAGAATATTTCCCCACCAAGGAATAAAATAATTCTTTGGCAGTTTTGGAAATTCTTTTCTGAGTTGATTGACTTGATCTTTGGCTTCATTTTCATGGAGGGAAGTGATGATGATGCGTTTTGGTTTTTTGGAAATTAATTTGCGTGTGACGGCATTTCCAACTAAGCCCCATCCACCTAGGACGAGTACAGTTTTGTTTCTAATATCCATGCAATCCTCGAATTTAAGATTATTATTAAATGAAAAATAGAATAATTATTTCGGATTATCACAAAATATCTTGCATAATTAAATAAACCTCACTAAATTTAATCAGATGATATTATCCGATTAATAAAAATAAGGTTATATGTTAAGAGAAGTAATAGAGATTAATGAAACGATTTGTGACGGATGCGGTGATTGCGCAACTGCC
Organism: uncultured Ignavibacteriales bacterium; assembly: GCA_903915485.1. Lineage (GTDB taxonomy): Bacteria > Bacteroidota > Ignavibacteria > Ignavibacteriales > Ignavibacteriaceae > CAIYTF01. Next base: position 3,609 of record CAIWTC010000014.1, read on the forward strand.
TGTGCCGAAGGTGCAATACAAATAATAGATGGTAAAGCGCGGCTAATTAATGAAGTATTTTGTGATGGTCTTGGAGCGTGTATTGGTGAATGTCATGTTAATGCCATCGCTGTTATTAAGAAAGATACAGTAGCCTATGATGAAAAATTAACTATGCTGAATATTATTCCTCATGGAATGAATACAGTTAAAGCACACTTAAAGCACTTGAAAGAACACGGAATGATGAACTATGTTCAAGAAGGCTTAGAGGTTCTGAAGGAAAAGGGAATTGAACTGACTGAAGATGAGCCTAAATTAACTTCCACATTTCCAGTTTGTCAGACGGTAGCAATTGATGAAAGTAATGATAATGGACTAATATCAGAGTCACAGCCGATTATTAAATTAAAACAATGGCCGATTCAATTACATCTTGTTTCTCCATACGCAGCCTATTTTCAAAATGCAGAAATTCTTCTTGCGGCGGATTGTGTCCCCTTGGCGGTTTCAACATTCCACAGCACCGTGCTAAAGAATAAATCATTTGCTCTTGCATGTCCAAAACTGGATTCAAACAAAGATGCATATATCAATAAACTTTCAGTGATGATTGACGAATCAAACATTAAGAGTATTACTGTGGCAATTATGGAAGTACCTTGCTGTTCGGGATTAGTAATGCTTGCAAAGAAAGCAATTGAAGCCAGTGTAAGAAAAATACCGTTGTTAGTTCAAGTATATGGAGTTCGTGGCGAATTGATTGAGGAATATGAGGAGTTTGATTAAAATATTCTAATATGCAAAATTATCTAAGAATAGCTATCCTGTTAAAATAGGATAGCTATTTGTGTAAATGATGTAAATTACTTGTTAAATAGTGGAGATAAGCTTATTTTAAAGTATAAATTAATGAAATTCGAGACGAGTAAATATGACTAGATTAAAGTTAAACTATTCCTCGTAAACTTATGCAGATACTTCAGGATAACAAAATATATTATTGGTTGCGTAAATATGATTTGAGGCCTATGGTATTAGAATATTTACAAACAAAATTGTCTAATGTTGAACTTGGTGCATCGAGTAAATATTCTTCAAGTATTGATGCGAGTATGTATATTTTTAGACGTGGAATGTTAAAGGAAATATTAAGCTGTATTATCGGGGTTAATGTTTCTTCAATTCAAATTCTGCTAACTGAATTTGGTAAACCATTCTTAAATAAAAAAGATTTTAGCGCTTCAGTAAATTTCAACTGTTCTAGTTCGGAAGATTATGTCCTTTATGCTTTTACAACGAGTAATGATGTAGGATGTGACATAATATATAATATGTATGGTAATGACTTAAATATTAAAGAGGATGAAATATTCTCGAGTGGGGACATACAATTAATACATAGAGGTGTTGATATTAAATATGAGATAAGTAAATTGTGGACAAAAAAAGAAGCGTTATTAAAGTGTGTTGGTACCGGATTCTCCCAACTTAAGTTGGATTCAATTTCAGGTGGATCATCTGGTAACTCACTAATTGTTGCTAACGGTAACGTATACACATCAGGTATTCGCACAGATAATTATTATTACGCTAACGGTAGTCCATTCAACC
>CAIWTC010000015.1 GCA_903915485.1 uncultured Ignavibacteriales bacterium
CTTCAGTTCTATAAGGACAAAGGAATATTTCACGAAATTGACGGAACGAAAAGTATTGAAGAAGTTAATCTCGATGTAACTAAGATTATTAAAAATGAGTTGAGCAAGAAGTTGTTTAACATAGTAATCTTCGGTTATCCCGGTTCCGGAAGAGGTTCACAGGGAAAAGCTATTGCAAAGAAATTTGATTTGGAGTATGTAGCGACGGGTCAGATGCTGGAGAAAGAAATTGCCAGCGGTTCGCCAACAGGTAAAAAGATTTTAGCGCTTTATGAAAGCGGACAACTTGTTCCTGATGAAATTGTTGTTCAGTTAATCGAAAAGAAAATTGAAAACTCTAAAGATGTAAAAGGATTTATCTTTAAGGGCTTCCCTAGAACATTGGTGCAGTCATATATTTTAGACGGACTGCTTAGAAAACACGGCTCGCAGATTTCGAAGATTATTGAAATAGAAGTTCCCACGCTTGAGCTGATAAACAGACTCGATGAACGAAGCAAAACAACTAACTGCATGCCTTATGACAACAGTACAGCAAAAATTGTCAAGCGTCTTCAGGAACATGAGACAAAGACAGTTCCTGTAATTGAGAAATACAATCAGTTACACGAAGTTGTGAAAGTGAGTGGGTTGGGTTTGTTTGATGAAGTGTTTGAGAGAATTTCAATTGAAGTTGAAAAAGCAATCAAGAGTATGAGGTAGATGCTTTGATAATTTGTCGAGATATATCAAGGTTAAGTTTAGCTAAGTGATTTATTGGCGAAACGGAGTTTCTCCCTACAATTATTGTACTAGTAATGCAAAAAATATAATAAATACATATTAATGAAAAAATTTACAGAAAAAGATATAGTTAGCTATTACGATAGCACAGAAGTTCATTACCGCAGGTTTTGGAAATTTGAGCAAAGTCTCGGACTTCATTACGGAGTGTGGGATGAAACCACCAAAACTCTTGCCGATGCTATCTTAAATACGAATGCTAAACTTGCTAAAATCGGTTTGGTGAAGCAGGAAGATTATGTTTTGGATGCAGGATGCGGAGTCGGCGGTTCTACAATTTTTATGGCAAAGAAATACGGATGCAAAATTGTCGGTATTACATTAAGTGCTAAGCAGGTTGAGACTGCTACGGGTCAGGCGGCAAAACATGGTGTTTCGGAAATTACTTCATTTAAGGAAATGAGTTACTATAGCACTTCATTCGAGGATAATACTTTTGATGTTGTGTGGGCAATGGAAAGTATGCAGACTGCTACTGATAAAAGTCTATTCTTTAAGGAAGTAAAAAGGATTCTTAAACCTGAAGGTCGGTTGCTCATTGGAGATGTGTTCAAGGCATATGATTATTCTATTGATGATTCAAGATTGCTTCAGGAAATGATTAATGGTTGGGCCATGAGTGATTTACTTACGCATAAGGAACTTGAATCCGTTGGAAGTCAGTATGGGTTTTCTGTTTTAGGTTCACTTGATGTTACCGAAGAAGTATATCCTTCAGTGTTAAGAATTTTCGGGGCATCTATTTTGGGTATGTTTGGAACTTTCTTCTATAATCTATACCGGCGCGCGAGTTATTTTTCGCGGATTCATTATAGAACCGGAATCGCGCAATATTTCGCGTACCGTAAAAAGATTTGGAAGTATTATCTGATTGCGCTGAGAGTTAAGAAGTAGTTTTTTAGTTAGTGCTTATAAAATCAGGAAACTTAACCACAAGGAACACAAGGGGAGGGCACAAGGGACACAAAAAAGGTTGACGCTTTAATGAAACATCAACCTTAAAAATAATTTTATGTATATGATAATTATTTATTGTCGGGGACATTAAATCTTACAGTCTTATCCCAAACTTTACCTTCTTTTTTAATCTTTTCTATATAGAATGCTTTCACTACCAGATAAATCCAAAGTTGGCAGTATGAGAAATACATAATTAGTATAATCATCAGATTTTTAAATGTATCCTCGTTGTCAAACGAAAGCGTCAGCATAATTTCAAATATGAATAGCACAAACGCCATTATCCAGACGGTTGTGTACGGACCGAGAAGGGGAGTTGCAATCACACCGAGTATACTCAATACGAACAGTAAATCAGAAATTAGTATTGCGACAAAGAAAATGTAGTAAAGCGATAATGTGTAAAGAATATCAAAACCTAATCGACGGTTTTTC
>CAIWTC010000016.1 GCA_903915485.1 uncultured Ignavibacteriales bacterium
ATTTATGTCGAAAACTAAAAATTCATATTGAATGAAAAATTTAGTAATTATTCTAAAAAGATTTATATTTTTAAACTTGCCTTTATAATTATTGGCAGACTTTATTAATGATATTCTACATTAAATGCAATTTGATAAACAATATTTTTCGCAATTAATAAGCGCAGCAGCTAACAACATCCGATTAAGCCCGGAGAAGATTGAATCAGTAGGTATGCTTAGAGAAATGTTTCTAAGCGCAGTCCCTCTTGATGACAGGCTTAAAAATATGAAAAAAGTTACTGAATTTTCTAAATTAGCTGTTCGTTTTTCAGAAATATATGCTTTCCTTCACAAAGAGAAGATAGATTTTTCTACTCTCTCTGAGAAATTTAAGGAGCAGAGTAATAACATTGGTAAAGAAATTGGTGTGTTGCTAGACGGTGTAAATATTTCTCAATTGCGCATTGCAATGAATAAAGTTGAGACCTTCATATTAGCCTCCACAAAAGAACCCCCTAAACTCCCTGACTTTGATAATGAAAAACCTGTTCGTGTGCAAGATGAACGGTTTGGTATTATGATGGAAGATGTTGCTGCAGATACAAGTAATGAGATTTCTTTTCATCAGTATGAATCTGAGGTGATGAGACCAATAAAAAACTTAGATAATTTTCTGCGAAGAATGGCTACTGAAGAAATTCATCATGAAGAATATTCAGCGTTTGCAAAGTCGTTAATGAGAAACGCAGAAGTATCAGATAATTTTGGGACAGAGATTGTGGCAAATATGCATAGAATCGTTGCCAAGACACTCTTGTTGATTAAGAATAGAGAACTTATGCCGGGCAAAGAAGTTGTTGATGCTATTAGAGCTTGCTTGATAGTTATTGTTGCACTGGTTAAAAACAAAACTGTAGATATTTCCGATTATCTAAATAAAGCAGAAGATTTTGGAAGAAGAATTAAAATGATGAAAGTTAAAGAGTAGAATGAATATTTTTGCAGTAATTATGGCCGGTGGAGTTGGCTCCAGGTTTTGGCCGAGAAGCAGAGAAAAAAGTCCTAAGCAATTGCTTAAAATATTCGGTGACGATACTATGATTCAAGCAACGGTCAAGAGAATCTCTAAACTGATTGATATGGATAAGATATTTATTATTACTAATGAAATTCAAAAACAGGAAATGATATCGCAATTGCCGGATATTTCCCCAGATCAGATTATAACTGAACCTTTCGGACGAAATACTGCAGCCTGCATCGGACTGGTTTCTATGCATATCAAAAAACGCGACCCTGAAGCGGTTACGATTGTGCTCCCTGCAGACCACTTGATTCATGATGAAGACTTATTTATTGATAACCTTAAAGAAGCGGCACAATTCGCATTCGACAAAAAGAGTTTGCTTACAATCGGGATATCTCCAACGCGGCCTGAAACCGGATATGGATATATTCAAGTAAAGGATACCCCTCCTTCAGGTAATATTTATAGAGTCAATTCATTTGCCGAAAAACCAAATTATTCGACAGCAGTACAATTTTTGAGTAGTGGCGATTTTTACTGGAACTCAGGAATGTTTATTTGGCGCGTGGATACAATTCTTAATGAGATTAAGATGTATATGTCAGAACTTTCTTACGGACTTGATAAGATTGAAGCAGCATTGAACACTGAGGAAAGTCAAAAAGTTACTCATGATGTTTATTCCAACCTTAAAAGTGTTTCAATTGATTATGGGATAATGGAAAAATCCAAGAAAGTATATTTAATAAAATCCTCTTTCAGATGGAGCGATGTTGGAAGTTGGGAAGAGGTATACTTGCTCTCTGATAAAGATGAAAGCGGTAATTCGTTCACCGGCGATGTTTATTCTGATATGACTCTTGATACCTATATTTATTCTCCCGAGAAATTTACTGCTGCAATCGGTGTTGATAATTTAATTATTATTAACACAAAAGATTCGTTGCTTGTTTGCCGTAAAGACCAGGCTCAAAAAGTTAAACTTGTTGTTGACTCGTTAAAAATGAAAAACAGAAACGAACTTTTATAGATATGAAAAAATTATTAACTGAAAGAGATGTCGACGCGCTTTTCAAAATGGGAAGTAAGTCTATCAATGTTACTAAAGATGTTCTAATTACTTCATTAGCTTTGGACAGGGCAAAGTCTCTTGGGTTAAATATTGAATACGGAATTCAGTATAAAAAAGAATCTTCTACAAAGAATACTTCTGATGCTTGGGTGTTTACTAAAGTTGCTATTGGTTCAGATCATACTGGTTTTTCGGCAAAGTTGGAAGTGATTAAATATTTAAGCTCTATAGGCGTGATGTGTACGGATGTTGGTTGTATCTCAGAAGAATCCTGTGACTATCCTGATTTTGCAATATTAGTTTCTCAGAAAGTTTTAAGAAAAGAAGTTGATGCCGGTATAATTCTCGATGCAACAGGTATACCTTCCTGCATAACCTCAAATAAATTTCGCGGGATTCGTTCTGCTACATGTTATAATGAGTTTTCAGCATTAAGTGCTCGCAGTCATAATAATAGCAATATAATCTGCCTGGGGGCAAAAACCTTGGGGATTGAAACTATTAAGTCGATTTTGAAAGTTTGGCTATCCACTTCATTCGAAGGTGGAAGACACCAAAAAAGACTCGATAAGATAACTGCAATAGAAAAGTAAGCACTTAATCAGCATTTTACAGCAAAATATTTTTATTATTTTATGTAATTAATTTTGTAATTAACTTGGGAATACATATTTTTACATTATTCATCGGTTAACAAGCCGTGAATTACATGAAACCGCAAATGTGAAATAGTTTAGATTGGACTTAATAAGATTGTCTATTTTATAACTAGATTCAGAAATCTCCTAAAACATTTCTATATTATTTCCACGAGCACAAAAATTACTTTTAACAAATTCAAGACGATAAACCAGCTAAAGTAATAAAGAAGTAGTAAATACTCCTTTCAATATTTTCCTAAATGTATAAATATTAAATGTTTGAATTTCCAATGTTCCTTAATCCGGAAAAGGGATGTCCCCGAATGCTGAATTGTTCAATTATTGATTTTAGAATATTTTGATGTTAGCAGACGAAATAGAATTTCTGTTTTCACTGCGAAAATTCGGGATGAAATTAGGCCTCGAAAAGATGATTAACTTTTTGGCACTTATCGGGAATGTTCATGAAAAAATTAAGTTTGTGCATGTTGCCGGGACTAATGGGAAGGGAAGTGTGGTTTCATTTGTTTCCAGTATATTGATTGAGCATGGTTATAAAGTTGGGATTTATACTTCTCCGCATTTTGTTCGATTTAATGAAAGAATAAAAATCGGTTCAGCACAAATACCTAATGATAGAGTTGAATCATTCTTAAAGGAATATAAAGACTATATCATTCAAAAAGAATTAACATTTTTTGAAGTGACAACGGCTCTCGCCCTGCTTTATTTTTACGAACAAAAAGTTGATTATGCTGTTTTAGAAACCGGGTTAGGCGGCAGACTTGATGCTACAAATGTAGTTAATCCTGAAGTTGAAATAATTACGAGCATCAGTTATGACCATACACAGTATCTTGGAGAGAAGTTAAGCGATATCGCTTTTGAAAAGGCGGGGATAATAAAGCCTAACTCTACAGTATGTTTCGGACTGTTGTCGGATGAAATAGAAAACCTACTTATAGAGAATGCGTTCGAGAAAAATGCACAATATGTTTCGCTTTTGGATTATTATGATTTGGAGAATAAAATATTAAAATATAATCAGTTGGAGATTCTGGATTTAAGAAGTCCGATTAGAGGTGATTACCAGTTAGCTAACGCAGCTCTTGCCTCGATAGCTGTTAATAATCTCATTAATTCCAATGATTCAAGTCTCTATATGAGCGGTTTGAAAAATGTGTTGGGCAATACAGGGTTTGAGGGCAGATATGAAGTTATGAATAATGAACCTACTGTCATACTTGACTCTGCGCATAATTCAGATAGCATAAGTAAATTAATCAAAGAAATTAAAAAAGATAAAAAGAAATTTTCAAAAACATCACTCTTGTTCACAGCGCTTAAAGACAAGCGGGTTTTTGAAATGATTAAAAGTTTCGAAGGAGTTGTCGACAATATCTTATTGACGACTATTGATTTTGAACGCGCATTAACCAATGAAGATCTAAATAAATTAAGTGAAGAATTCATTAATGTTGAATGCAGTATTGTTGAAAACCCGGGAAAGTATGTTGAACAATACATAAAAACTGCGCAAAAGAATGAAAGACTGGTCGTCTGCGGAAGTATGTATTTACTTGGCGAAATAAAGTCATTTTTTCTTCAAAAAGAAAACTATTTTATATAACAAAAAAAGGTAAGAAAATACCAATGGATATTTCAGAACTCAAATCCAAAAAAATTGTCGAGTTAAACCAAATTGCTAAAGACTTAAATATCACAGGTTATAGTGATTTAAGAAAGCAAGAATTAATATTTAAGATCCTTGAGGGGCAGACCTCTAGAGATGGACTAACATTTTCTAAAGGTGTGTTAGAAGTTCTCCCTGATGGTTATGGATTCTTAAGATCATCTGATTACAATTATCTTCCGTCACCGGATGACATTTATGTGTCTCCATCTCAGATAAAAAAATTCAGCTTAAGAACCGGAGATTTTGTCAGTGGTCAGGTTCGTCCTCCAAAAGAAGGCGAAAGATTTTTTGCATTGCTTAAAGTTGAAGCAGTAAATAATGCCTCACCTCACGAAATCCGTGAGAGAACTTTATTCGATAACTTGATCCCAGTTTATCCGACAAAGAAAATAACTCTTGAATCTGCTCCCGGTGAATATGCTATGAGAATTATGGACTTATTGACCCCGATTGGTAAAGGTCAAAGAGGATTAATCGTTTCGCCTCCAAAAAGCGGAAAAACAATTTTGCTTCAGAAAATTGCGAACTCAATCACAAGAAATCACCCCGAAATAAAATTAATCATTTTGTTGATTGATGAGCGTCCTGAAGAAGTAACTGATATGGAACGAAGTGTTAAAGCTGAAGTGATAAGTTCTACTTTTGATGAACCTGCAGATAGACATGTTCAGGTTGCTGATATGGTTATTGAAAAAGCTAAAAGATTAGTTGAGAGCGGTGAAGATGTTGTGATCCTTTTAGATAGTATCACAAGATTAGCCCGTGCACATAACATAGTTGTTCCTCATAGCGGCCGTGTTTTATCAGGCGGTGTTGACTCTAACGCGTTACAGAAGCCTAAAAGATTTTTTGGTGCTGCTAGAAATACCGAAGATGGCGGAAGTTTAACAATCATTGCAACTGCACTTATTGATACCGGATCAAGAATGGACGATGTTATCTTTGAAGAATTCAAAGGAACGGGAAATATGGAAATTGTATTGAATCGTGACTTAAGTGATAGAAGAATATTCCCTGCTATTGATGTAAATAAATCCGGTACCAGACGCGAAGAATTATTGATGAAAGAAGATGAACTTCAAAGAATCTGGATTCTTAGAAAAATTCTTTCAGAATATACTCCTGTTGAAGCTATGGAATTCACATTAGATAAAATGCGTTCCGCTAGAACAAATAAAGAGTTTATTGGTAGTATGAATAGTTAGTATATCGTATTAATATTTCAAGAATAATTAGTAAGTCGGGTATGAATTGCTGAAAAATAGTAATCGAATAATTGCTATAGGTTGCTTAGTTTATCTTCTTTCTTTTTCTCTCTTTGCACAAGTAAGGAAAAATGTTGCAGCTGAATATCATATTATCTCAAATGATTCGGTAAATCAATTAGTCGTTTCGTACCGTATTTTTTTAGGGGGCTTAGTATATACAAAATATTCAGCTGGTTATCGAGCTGAATATTCAGTTCTTTTGGAAAGATACGATAGCACTGATCAAATCCTTCAGAGAGAAATGTTCTCTCAAAATGATTCTGTTGAAGGGTTCCCTGATAAATCATCTGAAAAATATAAGCATGGCTTATGTAAGCTTAGCTATTCAAATAATACAGAAAAGTTAGTTCTCAAGGTGACTGATGAGAATGCTCAAAAAGTTATCGGCAATTATACTTTTATTGTTACGAATAATCTGTCCGGTAGAATCAGGAATGATGTTTACATTGTAGAGATTGCTAATAGTTCCGGTACTGCTAAGATGGGATTCCCATTGGTGAATTCAGGTGGAATTATGCCATTCAGCGAAAAGAAATATTGGATAATTGCCGCCGCTGATTCAACAACTCCCGACACATCGAAAATATATTTTACTTCTGACAGTTTAAGTGTTTCTGCCCGAGCGGATTCTGTAATTCATGGTACAGCCGACTTATCTGAGTTTGCCAATGGAGTTTACCTAAATTTCAATAGCGAACATAAATCGAAATATAAATATTTTCTGCTAAAAAATATCTCTCAGTTATTTTTTCCTGTTAATTATAGCATATCTTTTAATTCAAATGTACAAATCCCCTC
>CAIWTC010000017.1 GCA_903915485.1 uncultured Ignavibacteriales bacterium
CTCCTTCGGGATGTGCATACAAATCAGTTATGCCTCCGCCACACGGTCCGCTTGTGTGCTGCCAAAAGTCCTGGGAATAAATTATTCCCGTAAAAATAAGTAATAAGATTAAAATAAAATTTTTCATATTTCCTCCCTAAAGGAATTAAATATCAATTGGCGTGCATTGTTATGCGGGTCTGCATATATATATATACACACGATTGGGGAGGATGAATCTGCACCATACAATCCCGGGCAGCATTCGTAGTTGTTTCGTTAAACATATCTTATCTCCTTAAGATTTATTATTAACATATTTAAGGTACGAAGGGGGTTTGCCAAAGTCAAGCCAATTACCGCTATTCAGCAGTTATGTAAATTGCTCTAAAGGAGGATAAATGAAGATTAATTTACAAATCAGAAGGAAACTGAATTGTAAAGGTTGCGCCTTTGCCCGGTTCACTTTGGCAGAGTATATCGCCTTTGTGGAGTTTAACGATGTCTCTTGCGATTGAAAGTCCGAGTCCTGTTGAGGATTCACCCGCGGTGGGGGCGGCTGAAAGTCGTTTGAATTTTCCGAACAGATTTACTTTGTCGTTTTCCGTAAGTCCCTGTCCCTTATCTGTTACGGACATTTTTACAATTCCGTTTTCGTGAGCAAGAAAAACTTTTATGTCGCTGTTAAGCGGTGAATATTTCACTGCATTGCTGATAAGGTTATCAATGGCGGCTTTCATCCATTTTTTGTCAATGTTGCAGAGGACTGTTCCGGATGACTCAAACTCAATATTCTGATTCTTACGCAGTGCGTTCTGATGATTAAGCGAAATTATTTTTGTTATAAGTTCATTTATGTTAACAGCACTAAGTTCTAGTTCAAACCTCATGCTTTCAAGCGCAACGCTGTCAAGAATTTCTGTTATGATGCTAAGCATGTTAATGGATGACTGATAGATGATGTCCGCAAATTTTCTCGGTTCACCCGACGGCACTTCTTCCTGAAGTACTTGTGCATATGCCATAACATTTGCGAGAGGTGTTTTTAAGTCATGCGCCGCGATTGAGAGTAAGTCGCTCTTGGTGTCGTTAGCTTTTTTTAGCTCTTCGTTTGTTCGTTCGATTTCGTGCTGTGATTTCTGCGCTTCCTTTAGCAGGTTATCGCTGATTTCCTTTTCGGCAATAAGGTCTTTGGTTTTTTCGTTGACTAAAGTTTCAAGCGTGTATTTTTCAAACTCCATCCGTTTAATTTTTGCACGGTGGTAAATGCGCTCGAAGAGGACTACTAAAAATATTGCCGCTAGAATATAAACAGCAATCATCCAAGTTCTTAAGTACCATTTCTGAATGACTGAAAATTTATGTTCGGTGATATCGCTCCATAGTCGCCCCGACTGCTGCGCCCTTACTTGAAATACATAATCGCCTGTAGGAAGGTGGGGCAATTGAAATGAGTTGTTATTCTTTTGGTCAGTCCACTCATTGCTGATGCCGAGTATGCGCGTCTGATAAATAATCCTGTTAGGATAAGACAGCGAAGAGTATGCGTAAAGGATATCTGAAACATCATCAAAGGATGAACTGCTGCCCATGAACTCCGAATGCTTAGTGTTAACATCAATACAGTGAATCACGGGTTTAGAAGTTTTATCAATCTGTACCGAAGGACTTTGCCAGTAAGCAAGTCCGCTTGGTGTTGCTGCCCACACTCTACCATTTTTATCCACAACAGTTCCGCGCGGTGCAATTGCGGAGTTAGGTAGTCCGTCCTTTTTATTGAACGATACAACTTCTTTGCCTTTTTGAAGGAAGAGTTCTTTTTCCGTACCAAACCATTTGGTTTCGTTATCCTGATAAGCAATTGACTTAAAAACTTTGTTCTCTGAAAAATTAGGCGGTGTGCAGTCTTCAAGTTTTCCGTCTGTTATTTCGAAGTATCCGTTTGAAGAGGCGATGCAGTATTTATCAGGTGATGGAATTTGGAAATCAAATATCAGTAGGTTTTCTTTTAGTTCGATATCAGGAGAAAAACTGACCGGTTCAAATTTATCATTCGATTTACTGAACTTGAAAAGGTGGAATTTAGTATCGGCATAAATAAAATTGACTACTCCTTTTGTGTCGATTTTAATTTGATAAGTCCGGTGGTCTATATCGGGGATGGTATAATATTTAAAATTAAAGTCGGGAGAAATTTTAACAATCTTAGTTGTGTTTTCTACAACGCCCCAGCAGTTGCCTTCGAGGTCGATATCGGTAAATGCAATTCTTCCGCCGAGTTGTTTGCTGGTGAAGGAAGTTGTCTTGCTGCCGTTCTTGCAAATCAGGTCACCGTTGCGCAGGGATGCCCAGATGCAGTCGCCGCTTATATCAAAAGAGTAAACGCGTTTGCCTTTGCTGTTGAAAACATTTTCATAAGATAAGTGTTTGTTCTTTTCAATTACTTTGAAAATATTTTCCTGGTCAGAGAAGCAGACTTGACCGTCGTTGCTGAGACTCAGGTTTCGGATATACGAACTGCCTGTCTGCGAAGGTGAAGTTAAAAATACCGCTTGAATAAAAGGTGTTTTCTTTAAGAGTGAAATTCCTTCATCAGTGGAAAACCAATAACCGCCCTCTCTATCCTTTGAAATGTTGTTGATTGTTTTAGCTTCAATCAAAGAAAGTTTTGTAAGTGATTTGGATTCGCCCGACCAGAGATACGCGCCGTCGTTCCAAGTGCCGATGAGGTAGTCGTCGTTTCCGTAATCTGCAAAGGATGAAATTTGTCCAAGGCTGATGAAAATATTTGATGAAGTTATTTTGAAGTCATGCGAGTATTTCACTTCATACATTCCGCTGCCGGTGCCGAGTATCAGTGAGTTGCCTTTGCCTATGGTGATGTCATTGATTAAAGATTTTTTTGAC
>CAIWTC010000018.1 GCA_903915485.1 uncultured Ignavibacteriales bacterium
ATTGTAGGATTCAACTGAAGGCTTCAAGTCCAATGCTCTTTCAATTGCGTTGAAACATGCATCAACCGGACCATCACCTGTACATGATTCCTTAATCAGTTCATCACCAAATTTTATTGCAATGGTCGCTGCAGGAATTGCATCCGTACCTGAGTTGACATGCAAATACTGAAGTGCATAGATATCTTCTTCGCGATGTATCTCATCACCCATAAGCATACGCAAGTCATCATCGAATACTTCTTTTTTCTTATCTGCTAATTCAACGAACTCTTCATAAATTTTCTGCAAATCAGTTTCCGATGGATGATAACCTAACTCGCTTAATCTGTCTTTCAATCCGTGTCGTCCTGAATGCCTTCCTAAAACTATTTTTGTTTTAGTTACGCCAACTGCTTCGGGACTAATGATTTCGTATGTCTGTTTATTTTTCAGCATACCATCCTGATGAATTCCGGACTCATGCGCAAACGCATTTTCACCGACAATTGCTTTGTTCGGCTGAACAATCACTCCTGTAAAACCTGACACCATCCTGCTCGTGTTATATATTTCCATAACATTTACATCCGTATAGAAATCACAAATATCCGCACGGATTTTAAGCGCCATAACAAATTCTTCCAATGAAGCATTCCCTGCTCTTTCACCAATACCGTTTATTGTACATTCCACTTGTCGTGCGCCCTGCTGAACTGCAAATAAAGAGTTCGCAACTGCAAGTCCCAAATCATTATGACAGTGAACACTTATAATAGCTTTATCAATATTTTTTACTCTTTTCCTTAGCTCAGCAATTAAATTACCATATTCAAGGGGATGAGTAAATCCGGTTGTATCAGGGATGTTAACAGTCTTTGCACCCGCTTCAATTGCCGATTCAATTACATCTGCAAGATACCCGACATCTGTTCTGCCTGCATCTTCTGCTGAAAATTCCACATCCTCTACAAGTGTCCGCGCATATGCAACAGAATCATATGACATTTTGATTATCGTTTTCCGTTTCTCTGCAAGCGTGGCTCCATATTTTGCATCACCGAATTTTCCAAGAATATGAATATCGGAAGTGCTTGAGAATGTATGTATCCTAGGGAACTTTGCATTTCGTAATGATTCATACGCAGTTTTGATATCGATTTCCTTGGCTCTTGAGAGGGCAGCGATAATCTTGGGAGATTCGTCCGCTATTCTCTGCACAGCTTCAAACTGTCCTGGAGATGAAACAGGAAAACCCGCTTCAATAACATCCACATTCAGTTTTGCAAGTTGACGGGCGATTTCTAATTTCTCAAATACATTTAACGATGCACCCGGTGATTGCTCACCGTCGCGCAAAGTTGTATCGAAAATTATTACTTTATCTTTCATATAATACCTGTCTTCATTCAGAAAATAAACCAATGTTTATTTAACTTATGATTTATAAATGTTTTCTATATTATTGAGTAGTGCTGAAGTCATTTCGTTTGTTGAAACAAGTTTCATACCTTCTGAGAATATATCGGGTGTCCTTAAACCATCATCAAGAGTTTTAGTGATAGCTGCCTCGATGAGTTCACTCGCCGGATTATTCTTAAATGTATATTTGAACATCATAGCAACAGATGAAATTGCCGCTAACGGATTAGCCTTACTTTGGCCCGCAATATCAGGTGCACTGCCATGTACAGGCTCATACAGCGAATACTTTTCACCAATACTTGCCGAAGGAAGCATCCCCAAACTACCGGTTATCATTCCTGCTATGTCGCTAAGGATGTCACCAAACAAATTAGATGTAAGAATAACATCAAACTGCTTAGGGTTTCTGACTATCTGCATTGCAGCGTTATCAACATACATGTGTGAAAGTTGAACATCTGAGTAGTCCTTATGAACTTCAGTAACAACATTTCTCCAGAACTGTGAAACTTCAAGTACATTCGCTTTATCAACGGACATCACTTTTCCGTTGCGAAGTCTTGCTATTTCGAATGCCATTTTAGCTATACGGACAACTTCTTCTTTATAATATATCATTGTGTTGAATCCATGAGCGTCATCAAAGCCGCGCGGATTGCCAAAATATATTCCGCCTGTCAGTTCGCGAAGAACTACAAAATCTACACCGTTCACAACTTCTCTTTTAAGAGATGAAGAATCAATAAGCGGTTCATAAATTTTTGCCGGTCTGATGTTAGTGTATAGCCCAAGTTCTTTACGAAGTCTGAGCAATGCAGCTTCAGGCTTCAAGTGATGAGGAAGTGACTCCCATTTATATCCGCCGACAGCACCAAGAAAAACGGCATCAGAATCTAAACAAGTGTTAAGTGTATCTTCAGTGAGTGGATTTTCAAATGCATCATAAGAGCATCCGCCGATTAATTTTTCGGTGAACTCAAATTCCATATCATAAAACGAAGCAACTTTTTTCATTACTTCAACTGCAGAAGCCGTAACCTCTACCCCGATGCCATCACCGGGGAGAAGTGTAATTTTATAGTTCATCGGATTAGTCTTTCCTGATTAACCAGCTCATCATACTGCGCAATTTAGCACCTACTACTTCGATAGGATGCTCTCTGTTTTCTTGTCTAAGTTTGTTCATGTTTGGCTGACCGCTTTTATACTCATCAAGCCATTCTTTAGCGAACTGTCCGCTTTGAACTTCTTCAAGAATTTTTTTCATTTCTTTCTTTGCAGCCTGAGTTACTACTCTTGGTCCTCTGGTCATTCCGCCGTATTCAGCAGTATCACTTACAGAATAATTCATTCTTGAAAGTCCACCTTCATAATAAAGGTCAACAATTAATTTTAGTTCGTGCATACATTCGAAGTAAGCAAGTTCAGGTGCATAGCCGCCTTCAACAAGAGTTTCAAAACCCATCTTAACAAGTTCTGCTGAACCTCCGCAAAGAACTGCCTGCTCACCGAATAAATCTGTTTCGGTTTCATCTTTGAAATTAGTTTCGATGACGCCTGCTTTTGTTCCGCCGATACCCTTAGCCCAAGCAAGTGCTAAATCTGTGGTGACTCCTGAAGGATCCTGATAAATTGCGATAAGGCAAGGTGTTCCGCTTCCCTGTGTGTAAGTTCTTCTTACAAGGTGTCCCGGACTTTTAGGAGCAATCATCATAACATTAATGTCTGCTGCAGGAACAATCTGTTTGTAGTGAATATTAAATCCGTGACCGAATGCCAAAGTATCGCCTGATTTCAAGTATGGAGCAATCTCTGCATCAAAAACTTCTTTCTGAATCTGGTCAGGAAGAAGAATCATAATTACATTTGCCCATTCAGCTGCTTCAGCAACTGTCTTTACTGTAAGACCTGCATCTTCAGCTTTTTTCCATGATGCTGAATCTTTTTTCAAAGCAACAACCACATTAACTCCGCTGTCTTTCAAGTTAAGACTGTGAGCATGTCCTTGGCTGCCGTATCCGATAACAGCAATATTTTTTGATTTTAATAATTCCAGATTTGCATCTGCGTCATAATATACTTGCATTTTGTACTCCTATGAATGATTTGTTAAATTTTCTGATTCTATTGTTCTAACCTGCTCACTTCTTTTCAAAGCGACCATACCCGTCCGGGCTATTTCCTTTATTCCGTATGCTGAAAAAGTATTAATCGCCGCCTCAATTTTATCCGGCGGTCCGGTTACTTCGACAATAATACTTTTGTTAGTAATATCAACCACTTTACCTTCAAATATACTGCATAAACTGGTTAATTCCGTTCTATTACCTTTCTTAAAATGAACCGTTATCAAAGCAAGTTCTCTCATAACCGTTGGTTCTTTAGAGAGGTCAATTACTTTAATAGTGTCTATAAGACGGTTCAATTGCTTAATGATTTGGTCCATCACTTTGTCATCACCGGTTGTTACCAAGGTCATTCTTGATACACCGGGCACTTCTGTTTCACCGATTGATATGCTGTGCAGATTAAATCCCTTACCGCTGAACAGCGTAGAGATTCTGTTGAAAGCACCGAACCGGTTTTCGAGTAGAACTGTTATAGTTCGTTTCATATTACCTTTTCTATATTATCAAATTTTTAGGAGTTAATCTTTTAACCATCATGTCGCCTATAGATGCACCTGCAGGTACCATAGGGAACACCATATCTTCGCGTACTACTCTGAAGTCAACCACCACAGGTTTATCATTCAGCGAGAATGCTTTGTCAAGTAATGCTTCAACTTCATCAGGTGAATCAGTAGAGAATGCGTAGCATCCGAATGCCTCTGCAACCTTAACAAAGTCAGGATTGCTGTGAGATAAATCAGTGAAACTGTATTTCTCAGCATGGAATAATTCCTGCCACTGCCGAACCATTCCGAGAAAACTATTATTCATAATAAATATTTTCAACGGAATTTTATTAGATACTGCTGTTGTAAGTTCCTGAATATTCATTTGGAAACCGCCGTCACCGCTGATTACAACTATTGGTAAATCAGGCCGTGCAAAATATGCGCCGATTGCTGCAGGCAGCGAGAAGCCCATCGTACCTAAGCCCCCACTGGTTAAATGTGAGCGGGTATTGTTGAATTTGTAATGCTGTGCAGTCCACATTTGGTGCTGACCAACATCAGATACAACTACGGCATTACCTTTTGTTTTATCAGAAATTTTTTCAATTACGAACTCGGTTCTTAGCTTACCGTCACCCGATTCATATTCCATAGGACATTCATCACGCCATGCGTTTATTTCATCCCACCATTCATCAATTTTCGGTGCTTCACCAATTTCAGCGATAAGTTCAGCGATTACATGCTTCACATCACCAACGATTGGCAAATCAACATAAACATTTTTGTCGATTGCAGCAGGGTCAATATCAACATGTATCTTATATGACTTTAATGAAAATTTATCAATTCTTCCTGTTACTCTATCATCAAAGCGCGCACCTAATGCAACTAACACATCACAGTTATTTACCGCTTGATTAGCCCAGTATGTTCCATGCATGCCAAGCATGCCTAATGATTGAGCCTCAGTTCCCGGAAATGCTCCAAGTCCCTGGAGGGTCATTGTAACAGGCAGATTATATTCTCTTGCCAGCAGTCTTAACTCTTCGCTACCATTAGAACTGATAACTCCTCCGCCGACATACAGCAAAGGCCGTTTAGCTTTTTTAATTTTCTCTGCTGCTTTTTTAATTTGACTTGAGTGGCCAACCATCGTCGGCTTATATCCTCTCAACTCTACAGTTTCGGGATATTCAAACTCACACTTTGCAGC
>CAIWTC010000019.1 GCA_903915485.1 uncultured Ignavibacteriales bacterium
CTTTTATTTCAGAACGAGAAAAGATTTTATTTTAAGCTAAACCTACAAGTAAGATTTAAATAAATTTAAAATGTGTTAATAGCGTATAATAGATATAGAAAACTAATATTTCATGTTTTTAAGTTTTACTAACTTTAAATATTTTCTATATACCCTTTCAGCGCAAGAATCAACATTTCTATTAATTTGACTTCCCCAAAAACGCAAAACTATCCAACCTTGCGTCTTCAAATATATATTGACTTCCCTATCTCTTGAGATATTTCTCTCGATCTTCTCCAGCCAAAATTTCTTATTGGACTTATGATCATTTTTTCTGTTTTGCCAATCCTTGCCATGCCAAAAATCCCCGTCAACAAATATCGCCAATTTTAGTCTTTTAATTGAAAAATCCGGCTTACCAAAGATGGTCTTGTTGTTTTTTCTGTACCGAATACCTTTATTCCAAATGGATTTGCCTAAAAGTAACTCGATTTTGGAGCCTTTACTCTTAACGGCACGCATATTTTTGGAAATTTGTTCTTTGCTATGTTTGCTCATGTACAAAAGTTTTCACTAAACAAGAATTGTAATATTGTTATCATAATTTATTAGCCAATGAATTTAATAATTATTTAAATAATTTTTACATATTTTTGCATACCGTATTGTAATTTAATATTTATAATTTCATATCAGGATTCACATGCACTTTAACTACATCCCCGTTGCCTCAGAATTTTCCAATAGCGAAGAAGCTATCACTAATATTATCGCGGACTTTATCGCACCACTTCAGCAAATTGGCGGAGTAAGAAGCAGCGCTGATTGCATCACTTCAAAAGAACCTCTTTTCTTTCTTTCAGTAACAGGCGGAGTGGAGCAGCCTATATTCAGCTTAGCAATGCAGCGGCATGAGTTGTTTCCAAAAGAACCCGTGTTTATCCTCGCACATCCCGGGAATAATTCCCTGCCCGCATCACTTGAAGTGCTTGCAAGACTTCAGCAGGACAACATTAGCGGAAGAATTTTTTACTTAAGCGGTGCGGATTCCAAAGAGAGTTTCAACCAAGTTGCCCAGGCAGTTCAAAACCTTGAAACCGCCCGCAGACTTTCGGGACTGCGCATAGGACTTATCGGCACCCCTTCCGATTGGCTGATTGCAAGTATGCCATCGGCGGAATCTGTTTCGGCACAATGGGGCCCGCAGATAATTCCCGTCAGCCTGGATGAAGTAAAGGAACTCATCGCATCAGCAGAGGAAAGTGAATTAAGCGCACATGTAAAGTCGCTAACCGGAAACTCATCACAGATTGTTGAACCCTCGGGAGAAGACATTAAAAATGTAGCACGCGTTTACACAGCACTGCGAAAGATTGTCGCCAAGTACAGCCTTAGCGCCCTTTCCGTCCGCTGCTTTGACCTGGTAGTGGAACTGAAGACTACGGGATGCTTCGCATTGGCAGAACTTATTGACGAGGGCATCATTGCAGGATGCGAAGGCGACCTTAACAGTACAATCGGCATGCTTTGGGCTAACTACCTGCTCGGCGAAATTCCATGGATGGCAAACCCCGCGCAAATCGACGAACAGAAAAACGCGCTATGGCTAGCACACTGCACAGTACCAAGAAAAATTGTAAAGAGCTACAAACTCCGCTCGCATTTTGAGTCAGGCCTGGGTGTAGGAATTCAAGGCATCATCCCCGAGGGACCGGTAACGCTAATCCGC
>CAIWTC010000020.1 GCA_903915485.1 uncultured Ignavibacteriales bacterium
AGTCGTTTGGAAAGAGTGCATAAAACAGTGTAAGGCACTCCATTACAAATCTTTGCCCAGTCCCATGCATCGAATTTACAATCAACTGAACTGCCTAACAAAATTACTTTTTCATTTTTTTGCGGGACAATATTATTTAGGTCAATAATTATTCTGTCCATTGTTACCGCACCTATTTGAGAGTATTCCTTATTAGCAATTATCACCCTTGCCTTATTAGAGAGCATTCTGTCATAGCCATCAGCATAACCAATAGGCAAAGTTGAAATTAGTTTATCAGTTTCCGCCAGATGAGTAAGGCCATAACTTGTCCCCTCCCCTTTTAATATTTTTTTTACCAATTCAATTTTTGTATAGATACAAAGAATCGGCTCCAAGTCCAAAACTTTTTCAATTTCTTGTGAAGGATAATATCCGTAAAGTGAAAGACCTGGTCGAACCATAGTAAAATATGATTCCGGAATTTGAAGAGTGGCGCTACTATTTGCTGCATGAATTTCTGAAAAACTAAATCCCTTCTTGTCAATCACTTCTAATATTTCCGTAAACCGCTTCAACTGAATTCGTGAAAATCCTAAATCTTTTTCATCCGCCTTCGCAAAATGAGTATAGATTCCTTCGAATAAATAATTTGAACATTCTAATAAATCAAACAAAGCAGGAAAACATTCATCCCATCTGATACCCAAGCGGTTCATCCCCGTGTCAATTTTAATATGAATCTTTAGTCCGCTTAAAGCCCGGTCACTTTGAAATGTTTTTAATAACTGTATCTGTTCCAATGAATTGACTGAAACCGTAACATCATATTTTTTTGCATCGTGCAATAATGACTCATCAATGGGCTCTAAAAGTAAAATTGGTTTGTCAATTCCGTTTTCCCGGAGTTCGATTGCTTCCGCCAAAATAGATACCCCATAATATTCCGGACCGCCTTCGGCAGTATCCCGCAATGTTTCAGCAATTTTAACTGCACCATGCCCGTAAGCGTCGGCCTTCACAATTGCCATTATTTTAGACGGTTTTACCAGATTTCGGATTTTGAGATAGTTATTTATAAGTTTTGGGAGGGAAACCTCTGCAAAAGTCTGTCGCATATATTCTATTTATTAAATTAAGAAGTAAAGTTACAAAATATCTTATTTTAATCATTCGCTATTTTAAATATTTCAAAAAAGAATCCAAAATATTTTTTGGTATAATTATTGATAATTAACAAGTAATATTAGAAAATTATCCTTAATATTGCATTAATATTAAATAACTTTCTAAGTATTGAAAAATAAATTACCAAATATGAAAAAGAGGTTGTTCTCCTCATGTTAACCGAATTCGGAAAAGCTTTTACATTTTTACTTTTTTCCATGATTTTTGTAGTCATTACAGTCTTTATGGCAAAATTTATAAGGCCTGCACGCCCAACGAAGGAAAAACAAACCACATATGAGTGTGGTGAAAATCCTGAAGGTTCTCCATGGGTAAAATTTAATATCCGCTTTTATGTTGTTGCCCTGATATTCTTGATTTTTGATGTGGAAATAGTTCTTATTGTTCCCTGGGCATTAGTATATAAAGATTTCGGCATGGGAGGATTCTTTGTCGGAGTAGTATTTATTGTGCTTTTGCTGCTAGGAATGGTCTATGAATGGCGCAAGGGTGACTTAGAATGGATTCGCCCTAAAATGGTTCCACCGCGCCCAAATATCAAGCAATATGTGCCTGAGGCAAAAGTGGTTTCTACCTCTTCTGATGTTTCACTAGAAAACAGTAATCAAGGTTAAAGTATGAATAGTTTACTCGACAAACAATTCACTGATGAAAATATTGTTATTACAAGCGTTGAAGATTTATTAAATTGGTCAAGGTTGTCTTCTTTATGGCAGGTAGGTTTTGGACTTGCATGTTGTGCGATTGAAATGATGGCTACCTCAGCTTCACATTGGGATTTTGACCGTTTTGGAGTTATTCCCCGCCCATCACCAAGACAATCTGATATTATTATTATCTCAGGCACTGTTACATTTAAGATGGCTATTCGTATCAAGCGTCTTTATGAACAAATTCCTGACCCTAAGTATGTTATTTCAATGGGAAGTTGTTCAAATTGCGGAGGTCCATATTGGGAACATGGCTATCATGTCCTAAAAGGTGTAGATCGTGTGATTCCGGTTGATGTTTATGTCCCTGGATGCCCACCACGCCCTGAAGCACTATTAGAAGGACTGCTCAAGTTACAAGAAAAAATCAGAAATGAATCCTTAGTAAAGAAGGTATCTGCATGACACCACAAGAACTGCACTCAATTCTTAAAGAAGAATTTGGGGATGCTATATTAGAGATAAATGATAACCTTTTATCAGAATTCACTATAAA
This sequence comes from uncultured Ignavibacteriales bacterium, assembly GCA_903915485.1. Classification (GTDB taxonomy): domain Bacteria; phylum Bacteroidota; class Ignavibacteria; order Ignavibacteriales; family Ignavibacteriaceae; genus CAIYTF01. Next base: position 2,374 of record CAIWTC010000020.1, read on the forward strand.
TGTTACCCCGCTTAAAATCGCTCAAGTAGGATTATTCTTAAGAGATGCTCAAGGCCTTAAATTTGACAACTTGATTCTCTTGACTGCTCTGGACGATGCAAATGGTAAAAAAGTATCTCAATCCGACGGAAGTTTTGATTTTGAAGGTGGTACTTTAAGTGTTGTATATCACATTGAATCCATGGAATTAAAACACAAGGCCGTGTTAAAAGTTTCTGTCCCAAGAGAAAATCCTGATGTAGAAAGTGTTTTTTATGTTTGGAACCACGCAAATTGGGAAGAACGCGAAGCCTTCGACATGATTGGAATTAATTTCCTTAATCACCCTGACTTAAAAAGAATTCTTATGCCATACGATTGGGAATTCGGATATCCGCTAAGAAAAGACTATCGGAATCCAGAGTTCTATCACGGTATGAAAATTCTATATTGATTA
>CAIWTC010000021.1 GCA_903915485.1 uncultured Ignavibacteriales bacterium
CCATACTATACCACCATTGCAGACATTCACGAAGAATTATTCAGGAAACATCTTGAGAGTCAGCAAATCAAATCAATTCTGCTTATTCCAATTAATATTGATAATAAATTAGTCGGGTTCATTGGTTTTGATGACTGTACGCAAGAGCGGGATTGGCAGCTAAACGATGTGAACTTCCTGACTACAGCCGCAAATGCGATAGGTTCAGTTCTGCATAAGGATAAATTTCGTCAGAGCAGCATTGAGCACCAGCAGAGGGCCGAGGCAGCGCTTAAAGCTAGCGAGTTGGGTTTGTGGGATTGGAATATTCAAACAGATGGAGTGTTTTATTCTCTCGGTTTTAAGCATTTATTTGGGTATGAAGACGAGGAATTTGCAAGTGACACAAAAGAATGGAGAAAGAGAATCCATCCTGATGATGCGCAACTTGTTTTTAAAAAGATAGATGATTATTTGAAAGGGGTAACACCTGTTTATTTCAGTGAGCATAGATTTCTGAAAAAAGATGGTACTTATATCTGGATTTTAGATAAAGGGCAAATTATCGAGTATGATCAATTTGGAAAACCTCTAAGAATGATAGGTACTAATACAAATATAGAATCAAAACAAGCAAAACTTATTTTAGCTGAAGAAAATGAGCTTAGGCTGAACGGCTTGTTGAAATCTATACCGGATAACATAATGATATTCTCTAGGGATTTAGTAATACAGGAATGTATTATTAACAATCCTGAGGATATGCTGATGCCGCGTGAGATGTTTATCGGAAAGAAGTTACCTGAAGTACTTCCTCCGACTATATGCGATTTAATTGTCCCAAATCTTCTGAAGTGTTTTAGTACTAGGGAGCAAATTCAGTTTGAATACTCAATTCCATTTGATGATGGGGATAAAATCTTTGAATCGCGTCTTGTACCATATGCTGAAAACAAGTTAATTGCAATCATACGAAATATTACAGAGTCTTCAACTCTCAAAAAAGAACTTCAGAAATCAGAATCAAATTTCAGGACATTAGTAAATTCACTAACAGACATAATCATTCAACTTGATAATAATCTCAACTTGATTTCTTTCAACGGAAATCCGGATGACAGTCACTTAGTCCTGCAGGGGATAAGTTCCTTTGACCCGGACGAAAGGCTTAATGATAATCCGGTTATTGAGGTGTTCAAACAAAAAGCAAAAAATGTTCTTACAGGAATTTCAGCAACACATGATTTTGAGAGTATAAGTTTTGCCGGTGAAATTACAAACTGGCATTTGTCGCTTTCACCCTTAAGAGATGACAATAATTCTATTATAGGAGTTGTTGTGGTCGCAAGAAATGTGACAGAAATACGAAATGCAGATAAACGACTAACAATAAGTGAATCTAAACTGCGAGAGGCTCAGAACATTGCTAAAATCGCAAATTGGGAATATAATATTGAAACTGATGAACTACTGTGGTCGGATTACATATTCGAACTACTTAAAATCAGCTATACTAATTCGCTATCGAATTTTAACTTATTGATTTCTCTGATTCACATTGATGACAGACGGATTTTTCTGGCTGCATTTAATAAAATACTTAAACTGCATGAACCGTTTGAAGTTTCATTCAGGGTTGTGCTATCAGGCGGGGTAATAAAATATATTGAGTGTAAAGGAATCTACTTTGAAAGTTATCATGGACTTTCTAACCGTATTGTTGGAACTGCCCTGGACATCACCCACATTAAGTTAGCACAGAAAGCATTAATCGAAAGCGAAGAAAGATTTAGAAATCTTTTTTATAATCACTCTGCTACGATGTTGATAGTCGATCCGGGAACCGGAAATATTATTCAGGCGAATACATCTGCTGAGAAATTTTACGGATATAATACTGAGCAGATTTGCTCCATGAATATTTCAGAGTTGAATATACTTACTCCTTTGCAGATTAAAGAAAAAATGAAGGAGGCCATAGGGCAGAACAGAAACTATTTTATTTTCCCGCATCGCCTTTCAAACGGGCAAGTCAAAACTGTTGAAGTTCATTCATCCCCGATAATGATTTCCGGTAAACAGGTGCTGTTCTCAATTATTCATGATATAACTGACCGCAAGCATGCGGAAGACCTTGTTCTTCAGGTTCGCCAAAATTATGAGTCATTCTTCAATACTATAGATGAACTCCTTTTTGTTCTTGATGAACAGGGGAATATAATTCATGAAAATAATACTGTTATTGAACGACTTGGATATACTAAGGAAGAACTCACAGGAAATTCAATATTGATGGTTCATCCCGTTGATCGCCGCGAGGAAGCCGGAAGAATAGTGGGCGAAATGCTGAACGGCTCCACAGAGGTGTGCTCTGTGCCGGTAATCAGTAAAGACGGTACCCAAATACCTGTTGAAACTAGAGTAACTCCCGGTGTTTGGGATGGCAAACCGGCTCTTTTCGGAGTAACCAAAGATATTTCAAAAATAACTTTGTCGGAAGAGAAGTTCTCCAAAGTATTTTATGTTAACCCTTCAGCCTGCGGGTTGAGTGACTTGGTAACAAATGAATATATTGAAGTGAATGAAGCTTTTTACGAATTGTTCGGCTTCTCCAAAGACGAAGTAATTGGAAAAACCCCGATTGAACTTGGAATATTATCTTTAGATACTATCATGTCGATGCAAAGTGAAATTGACAGTGATGGAAAATTGACAAATGTTGAAGTTGATTTACGCACAAAGAGCGGTTACATCAAGCATGTGCTCATTTCAGGTGAAAATATTTACATTCAAAACAGAGTACTTCGGTACACAGTTGTTAATGATATAACTGAGCGCAGATTGGCTGAGGATGAGATGCGACAAAGCAATCAGCGTCTGCAAGCTATTATTTCCGCATCGCCTGATGGGATTGGAATGATTTCTTTTGACGGTTCACTTGAGTTGGTTTCTGATAAATTAGCTGAGATGTACGGATTTTCCATCGATCAAAAATTCGAGATGATTGGTAAATCAGCATTTGATTTTATTGACCCGTTAGATCATAAGAAGTTAAAAGAGAATTTGAGCAAACTGCTTAAGGGTGATAGTGATTTTGGGATAAGGGAATACCGTGCAGTCAAAAAGGATGGTGAAAAGTTCTATATTGATTTGAATTATTCTCTGCTTAATGATTCAGCGGGTAAACCCAAAAGTATCCTTTTTATTGAGCGCGATATCACTGAGCGCAAAAAAGCAGTCGAAGCACTTCAGCAAAGCGAAGAAAAATTCCGTACAATTATTGAGACATCCCCCGATTCTATCGGTATGTTTGATATAGATGCAAATGTTGTAATGATGAATCCGGTTGCTGCGGTAATATTTGGATTTGATAGCCCTGAAGATATGTTGGGATGGAATGCACTTCAATTTTTCCTTCCTGAAGACCATGCGAGTGCTTTGGGACTGATTCAAGAAGTTTTTACTAATGGCATGGTTAGAAATGCCAAATACACACTTGTAAGAAAAAACGGAACTACATTTAGCTCTGAGTTCAGCTGCTCGGCGCTTTATGATGAAGCAGGAAAACCTAAAGGCATCCTAGCTTTCACAAGGGATATAACCGAGCGCAAACTTGCTGAGGAAACTCTGCTGTGGAATGAGACACTTCTTAAATTAATGTCTAATTCATCTCCTTTAGGATTCCTGGTTGTTGATAACAGAACTGATGATATATTGTATTACAATCAACGCTTCTGCCAAATATGGGGTATTGAACATATTTCAGGGCAGATGGCTCGTGGAGAGATGAAAAACAACGATATAATTCCGCATTGCCTGCCTGTGCTGGCCGACATACCTGCATTTGCAGAGTCTTGCAAGCCGCTTCAGTCCGAAACAAACAGAATTGTTCTCGAAGATGAGATTGCCTTTACAGAGAATCGAACTGTTCGTAGGTTCTCAACACAAATTCGTGGAGAGAATGATGAATATTATGGTCGGTTTTATATTTTTGAGGATATCACAGAACGCAAGTTAGCACAGGAAACTATTCTAAAAAGAGAAAAACAGTATCATCAGGTCGTTGATAATATTCAGGAAATTATTTTCCAAACAGATTTGGTCGGTCTCTGGTCTTTCCTTAACCCTGCATGGGAGGAGATTACCGGATTTTCTTTGGATGAATCAATTGGTCATTCATTCCTTGATTTCGTTTATCCTGCCGACCGTCAACGCAACATGGAATTGTTTGAGCCTCTTATCAATCGCAAAAAAGAATATTGCCGTCACGAAATCAGGTACATCACAAAGTCGGGTGGATTTTGCTGGATGGAAGTATTTGCAAAGCTTGGTTTCAACGATGCCGGAGAAATTACCGGTACCTTTGGAACACTTATGGATATTACCGCTAAGAAAAATCTGCTGGAGAAAAATGAATCATTAAATCAGCAGTTCCAGAATTTCTTCAGCATAATGGCTGACGGTGTTTATCTTTTTGATATTAAGCAGAGGAAAGTTATTTATCTAAATAGTTCAATAGGAAAAATCACTGGTTATAGCATTGATGAGATTGAAGAAAAAGATGATTTTCTTAGTTGTATTGTTCATCCTGAAGATTCAGAAATATTAGCTGAATCCAGAAAAGAGTTAGCAGAAAATAAACATAGCTCGTCAGAATTTCGGATTATCTCTAAGAATGGTAAAACAATTTGGATTTGGGACAGAAATTGGATGGTAGATGATGAAGATGGCCTCCCGCTCAGAGTAGAAGGTCTTTGGTCAGATATTACAATTTCAAAAGAATCCGAAGAACGGATAAAGAAATCGCTTGCCCAGGAAATCGCATTGAACGAATTGAAGTCACGGTTCATTTCAACTGCTTCACACGAGTTCAGGACTCCACTTACAACAATTCTTTCATCGGCAGAACTCCTTGAGCATTATGGCATGCGATGGACTGAAGAAAAAAGACAAACTCATATTCAGAGAATTCAACAGTCGGTGCTGGGAATGCGGGCGCTGCTTAATGATGTTATTTTCCTCAACAGGTCTGAAGCAAATAAAACTCCGGTTACACTTTCAGAGGGTAACTTACGCGAATTATGTGCACAGATTATCGAAGATTTTACGCAATCACAGGACTGGCAGACGACTATTAATTATGAATACAATCTTGGGAAAGATGTACTGGTTTTTGATGAAAAGCTTATGCGTCAGATTCTAACTAATTTGATAGGAAATGCTGTTAAGTATTCACATGAACTTTCGCCAATCGATGTTAAAGTCGAAAAAGATAAAGGCGGATTTCAAATAATTATTTCTGATAAAGGATTGGGCATACCGGAAGATGAACAAGACCTTATTTTCAATACTTTTTTCCGGGCAAAAAATTCAATACATATAGAGGGTACGGGATTGGGATTATCTATTGTTAAGCACAGTGTGGATTCACATAGTGGCACAGTAAACTTCGTAAGCGGCAAGGACAAGGGGACCACCTTCTTTGTTCATATTCCGTTTTTAAAACTAATCACATAAAAGGGTACTCAATGAAAAAGAAAATTCTAATAATCGAAGACGACACACAGGTTTTGGAAAATATCTCAGACCTTCTCACGGAAGAAGGATATGATGTATTCGATGCTGATAATGGGATTGACGGACTGGCTCTGATTGAAAAGTCCAGACCCGATTTAGTTATCTGCGATATCGCAATGCCGGGAATGGACGGTTTGCAATTGCTCAAGCGAACAAGGGACGAAATGATTAATTTTGACAAACCCTTCATTTTGCTTTCAGCACGAACATCCAAAGATAATATCCGTGAAGGAATGAATCTTGGCGCTGATGATTATATCACCAAGCCATATACAAGGAAGGAAATTCTGGAAGCTGTATCAATCAGGCTTCAGAAATCCAATATGCTTGATAAAAAGAATTCCACACTCCGCGAGAA
>CAIWTC010000022.1 GCA_903915485.1 uncultured Ignavibacteriales bacterium
ATTAAAAAACAAAATAATTCCGCAATAAAAAAGTAACTTTATTATAAACAATTTATTAACCATTATGTTCTCCGCCATTTAGATTAAAATTTTATATTTTTCTATATTGAATAACATCAGGAATAACTGATGCATAAATCAATTCATATTTTATTAATTTAAAATTAGAATAGGTTAATTTCGTTAAACCAAGAAAATACTGTACCTATAAGAGCAGTTCCTGCAATTCCGGTAAAGACCTTTAATACATTATTTGCATTGTCAGCTCTGTTCCTATATTTCATCGCAACCGATGAGACTTTGCTGGAATTGTAATTACTATAATTGTGTTCAGCATACCAATAGAGTATTCCTGAAATAAGAGATGAACCGCCAAATGTCATTAGACTTATTTTTCTCACTGACTTCCAGTCTTCAGAAATTTCTATTTTCATCTCTTCCTGCGTCAAAAGCCTTAATTCAACTCTTGATTCAAGATTCTCTTTAATATTTACACTTTTTGATTCAAGTAGATAATTAAGTTTTGAAGCAGAAACCTTGTGGGTGCCAATTAAATACTTTATTGTAAGAGGGGTTTTTCCTTTTAGCTCATCGTCGATATATATTTCAGCATCTGCGGCCTTCTCAGGAACAACTGAAATGGTTAAAGTTCCCTCTCGAGGAGCAGGAGTAAGCTTAATTTCCTTCGCTTCTTTTTCTCTTAAAGTAATAGTGGTGTCTTTAGCAATATACCGTTCTCCCTTTTGTACACGGATAACATATGAACCTGCAGGAAACTTACCCACGAACTTATCATTTCCGACCGGATGTCCATCAATGAAAATGTCTGCCCCCGGTGAGTTTACAACCAATTTTGCATACGAAAATGCTGAATCAGATTTATTTACCGACTGGCAAATCTCAGGTAAAGGGAAGTAATCAGAAGAATTGTCTGTTTTTACAACTGCAAACTCATTTGCCGGAATCACATCATTCACCATTACTTTATAGTCCGGGCTTAAAAGTAATTTATTTGAAAAAACCTTAACCGGAAAAGTAAACAAAACAACTAGCAATATCAATAATATTCTCATTTCATTTTTCCCTAAATATGTAATGATTATAGAACCTAAATAATACTTTGATTTCTTATTATGAAATCTTAAACAAACAATATTTTCGAGTCAAAGAGGAAAATAAGACAAATAAAAGTAATTCCCCTTTGTCACGAGTACAGAGTATAAATATCTTTCTAATTTACCCGGATGCCCTTGCTGAAATGCAAGGACATCCAGATAAAAATAAAAAATTTATGGTTTAACGCTAAATCCTTTTAGCATAACCCATGAACTTGAAAAACCATCTCTGAAAAAAAGACTGAAATCACCAGGTTTCACATCATCACCATCATTATCCGATAAATTCCATTCATATTTTACCTGATTCAATTTATTTCCGGAGTCTAAACTAAAATATTTAACATCTATCCTAGATACCGCGTCCATAATCTTAAACTCAATTTTCGATGAAATATTTGTCAGAATAAATAGAACCTGTGATTTAGTAACATTAGTAACGGGCTTTACATCCACCTGAGTTTTTATCTCACGGCTTTCCGTTTTTACAGGTACTGTATAATTACTAATGCCAGTTACAGCAGGCGAGCCAACTGTATATGAATATGGTTTAATTTGATAGTGGAAACTTTGGACTGTAGATTCCAATTGGTTAGAAATTGTCCGTTCGTTATATGCCTTCAAGACATCATCATAAATTATTTGTTGTGTTTTTGGATTCACAACTGAAACCTCTACCAAGGCCTTTCCAACGCGTATGACTGAATCCTTAGAAGTTGAATTCAGCTTATAACATCCTAACTCCAACAGTCGATAACCAAGTATCATATCTGACGAGGGTAGTTTGTAATTAAGGTCAAACCAACGGGTGGAATCTACCCCAATAACCGGGACACTATTATTTTCAATAACCGACTGTCTCATTACATTCATGTTTCGATTATAAACAGAGTATCCTTTTTCCAAAAGTTTCTTTGTTAAGGCCCTTTCTAAAAAGATATCGGCATCGATAGTTCCAGGAGTAGGTCTTTCAATCGAGACCAATGTGATTTTATCTTTCTTAGAGAGCGAACCTTGAAGCGGGTCGGGAAAGTCTAAACCGGAAAGAGTTTCGTCTAGAAATGCAGGGTATAAATAATCTGCAAAGTCAACTTTGGCAGTAACTTCACGGGCCTCATATCTACTAACAGTTCTTGGTTCGGATTTTATCACCTCGGATTTACCGGCAATTTGGTCAATTGAAACTAATACGGGAGGGGAAACACAACCTGTAATTGATAATATAACGATAGTCACCAATACGATTATGTGAAGCTTACTCTTAATAATTGTTTTCATAAAATGTTCTCCTCATTTTTAATTTATAAATATTTTTAGTAAAGCTAAAAAGATAATAGGATTATATTGTTAGAAATCCAAATCATAATAATTCAAAAGAACAAAAAAAGATGACATCACCTTCGACCAATTTTTATTGGGATTCCGATAATGTCATCTCTTTATAAAATACAACTATAATTTAGTCGGCCAATTCTTCAACAGGCTTCGGTGGCCGTTCGTACAGTTCGCACATCTTCCTGTATGTTTCGGGAAGTTCTTTGCCTATTTGATTCCAGGTGAATCTCCATCCCCAATTGCCGCCTAGTCTTCCGGGGAAATTCATTCTTGCTTCGTTACCGAGATTGAGAACATCCTGCATTGGGATGACTGCAATGTTTGCCGCTGATGCGTATGCTGCACGGATTAATTCAAAACAGATGTTATCGCCATAGTAGTTCAAGTACTGCTGAGTGAATGAATAAATATCATTCTTCTCGTGCTTAGCATTCTCGAAATAACCGCGTGTAGTATCGTTATCGTGTGAACCTGTATGTACCACACAGTTTTTCACAAAGTTATGCGGAAGGAATTTTTTCTCCATTCCCGTACCGAACGCAAACTGCAATATTTTCATTCCGGGGAAATTAAATTCATCTCTTAATGCTTCAACACCTTTTGTAATCACTCCCAAATCTTCTGCAAGAATCGGAACATCACCTAAATGTTTTCTTATTGATGTGAATAACTCTTTGCCCGGTGCTTTTACCCATCGTCCGTTTATTGCGGTCTCTGCATCACCCGGAATCTCCCAGAATGCTTCGAATCCGCGGAAATGGTCGATGCGGATGATGTCAACAATATCCATTAATTTAGAAATCCTATTTCTCCACCAATGGAAATCATCTTCCTGCATCTTATCCCATCGGTAAAGAGGATTTCCCCACAACTGTCCCGTTGCACTGAAA
>CAIWTC010000023.1 GCA_903915485.1 uncultured Ignavibacteriales bacterium
ATTATTGTCATAGTATTTTTAAGTATCTTGTTGCTGCCGTTGAACGCTCAGGAGACAAAACCAAAATCGGCTGATATAATTATGAAGATTGCTATGAAAGAATCAAAGGCAAGTCATAAAAATATCATGGTGATGTTCCATGCATCATGGTGCAGTTGGTGCAAAAGGTTGGATAAAGCGATGCAGAGTCCCGAATTGAAACAGATATTTGAGGAAAATTTTGTTATCACTCATCTCGATGTTCTTGAGCGCAAAGGTAAAATTGACTCATTGGAGAATGCGGGCGGACAGGATTTGATGAAAACTTACGGTGGAGAAAAAGCAGGACTGCCATTCTGTGTTATCGTTGATAAATCCGGAAAGATGATTGCAAATTCGAATGCAATGCCTGATAAATCAAATATCGGGTATCCGGGAAGTAAAGAAGAAATTGATTTGTTCGTAAATCTATTGAAGAGCGGTTCAAAAAAACTCAGCAAAGAACAGGCTGAAAAAATTACTGAATATTTCGTAAAAAATGCACCAAAGCAGGCAGGTTCTGCATCCAATTAAAAAATGAACGCAAATGAAAAAAGCAAAAGATGTAAGTGAATATATTTCATTCTTCCCTAAGCATACGCAAACATTGCTAAAGCAGGTGCGTAAAGTTGTTAAAGATGCAGCGCCCGATGCAGTGGAAGTAATAAGTTATGGAATGCCTGCATATAAGTTGGATAAAATGTTATTATACTTTGCTGCATTCGAAAAGCATATAGGTTTCTATCCGATGGCATCTGCTATTGTTGAATTCAAGGATGAAATTGCCGGGTATAAATCTGCAAAAGGCTCGATTCAGTTTCCGCTTGATAAAACCCTTCCAATAAAATTAATGACAAAAATAGTTAAGTTTCGGGTGAAGGAAAATCTTCAGCGGATAAAGGGTAAGAATGCTAAAAAGAATATCTAACCTTGATAAAATGTGTTGATTTTAATATTGCGAATATTGTATCTTTAGCTCAATGAAATTTAACAAGTAGAATGAATTATGAAATATGACAATATAATCACAATCCGAAGTGATAGACGATTTGGTAAACCTTGCATCAGAGAGACGCGAATAAGCGTATATGATGTTTTGGGTTGGTTAGCCTCTGGTATGTCAAATGATGATATTATTAAAGATTATCCTGAGCTAAACTTACAGGATATTCAGGCGTGTTTGGCTTATGCAGCCGAAAAGGAGCATAGGATAAAAATTGCTGTATGAGGCTTCTTTTCGATCAGAATATTTCTTTTAGAATCGTTAAGAAAATTCAATTAGCTTTTCCGGGTTCTAAACAGGTGGGGCAGGTTGGGCTTAACCAAGCGTCAGATGGGGTGATTTGGGAATATGCAAAACAAAACAACTTTTCAATCGTCACATTTGATTCCGATTTTTATGACTTTTCTTTATTAAATAACTCACCACCCAAAATAATTTGGCTTCGCACAGGTAATATCTCAACAAATAATATTGCAGAAGTATTATTAAGGGAAGCTGATAATATAAAATATGTCCTTCAAGAGACTGACGGCGAAGCGCGCCATTGCCTCGAAATATATTAATAGCTACTTATAATAAAAAACAGCTCACGAATTTAATTCATGAGCTGTTTTCATATCAACTAAAATTGAAAATTAATTTAACCCACGGTATTTGAGAAGAGCATCAACTTTAGGCTCTCTTCCGCGAAATTTTTTATAGAGTTTCATTAAATCATCGCTGCCGCCTTTGGAGAGAACATTATCTCTGAATGATTTTGCAGTAGCTTTACTAAATAATCCTTTTTCTGCAAATGCTCCGAATGCATCTGCATCAAGCACTGCTGACCATAGATAGCTATAGTAACCTGATTCATATCCCCATGAAGCAATATGAATAAAGTTGGTGGTCATGTAGCGGGGCCATACTTCGGGGATGAGTCCCATTTTACTGATTGACTCTTTTTCAAATTTTGGGATATCAAGTACTGTGGTGTCAGAAACACTATGGTAATCCACATCAAGAATAGATGCTGCTGTGTATTCAAGAGTTTCAAATCCCTGATTGAAGTATTGTGATTTCTTAATTTTTTCAACAAGTGCTGCGGGGATAACTTCGCCTGTTTTATAGTGCTTTGCATATTCTTTAAGCAGTTCAGGCTGCATTGCCCACTTTTCCATAATCTGTGAAGGGAGCTCAACAAAATCTGAAGGCACACTTGATGCGCTTGGATAGTGGACATTCTGGAATAGTCCGTGCAAACCGTGTCCAAACTCATGGAAGAGAGTCAACACATCATCCGCACTAAGAAGAGCAGGCTTATCTGAAGTTGGTTTTGTGAAATTGCCAACATTGAAAATAACCGGAGTGACATATTTTTTACTCATATTGGTTTGGTCTCTGAAAGCTCCGCACCATGCGCCGTTCATTTTGCTTTCGCGTGGGAAGTAATCTGTAAATAAAACTCCAAGATGTTTTCCGTCGGATTCTGTTACTTCGAATACTCTTACATCAGGATGATAAATCGGGATATCTTTTCTTTCGACAAATTTTATTCCATAAAGTTTAGTAGCTGCTAAGAATGCACCCTTGATTACATTGTTGATTTCAAAATAGGGGCGGGTCATTTCCTCATCAAGATTAAATTTATCTTTCTTTACGAGTTCGGCATAATACCACCAATCCCATGGCTGGAGCTTAAATTTGTTTGGTGATTTATCAATCAACTTTTGCATCTCCGCAACTTCAGCTTTTGCACATTTGAGTGTCGGCTCCCACATATTGTTTAATAACTTAAAAACATTCTCGGGAGTTTTTGCCATTTTTCTTTCAAGTACAAAATCAGCATAACGCTTATAGCCTAAGAGATGTGCTTTCTCTGTGCGGAGAGAAATAATTTTGGCAAACATAATGTTGTTGTCGAGTTCGTCGTGATTGTTGCCGCGGTTCATGTAAGCCTTGTACATAATTTCACGCAAGCCTCTGTTATCTGCGTATGTCAGGAAAGGCAGAAGTGTAGGTTTATCAATG
>CAIWTC010000024.1 GCA_903915485.1 uncultured Ignavibacteriales bacterium
ATTATTGCATTTAGCCAAGATAAAAAACTTAAAAAGAAATATTTAGCAAGGACTACGCTAATAATAGAAAACACAAAACCAAAGATTGCGCCTTCCCAACTTTTCTTAGGGCTGACTCTTAAAAACAATCGATGTTTCCCAAATCTTAATCCACCAAAATAGGCCGCTGAATCGCACACCCAAATGGTGGCAAGTGTAGTTACAATTAGATATCCCCCGCGCACATAATCTGCACCCGCGAAGAGTTCGCGAATTCTCACTAACGATTGTATGGACAGACCTATATATAATATACCAAGCAATGAAGCACCAATATTGCTGATTGCTGAACCTTTATTTTTGAACATCTCAGAAAGAACAATACTAAACACAATCACAGGAATCAAAACATTATTTGATAACTCGGGCCTGTAACCTGAATAAACTAAGCTTGCAGCAGACAAAAGTCCAAACGGTAAAGAAATAAATATTCCTTTTTTATCAGACATAGTCTTGAATTCATAGAATGCCAGTAGTGCAATTACAAATGAAATAAACAAAAAAGAATAACCTCCGGATAAACATCCGGTGATTATAATAGGCATAGCGATTATTGAAACAATTATTCTAGTGTTTGTATTGCTTAGCTTCATATACCTGCAAAATATTGTAAATAGAAATTATATTTATGTGTCAGGAGTTACCTCCGTAGTATTGGTGTTTGATTCCTCGATATACTCAACAGCAGAATCATAATCTTTTTCATCAACGAAAATTTTTATCAAATTCTCACTGTTTAAAAAGGTGTTTGCCCTATCTTGCTGGTCCATGATGAACGCTTCGATTCCTGCAGTTTCCAAATTTGAGACAATCATTTCAGCCTCAATAAGATTGTTAGTGCAATATACTTGACACAATCCTTCTTCCATTGGAACTTCAATCATAACTTCATCTGCCAAATGTTCAACAAGACTCACTTCACAGTCAGAGCATTTTTCTACTCCGACAGTGTATTCAACATTACATTCCGGACAGTAAGGCATAATATTCTCCTTTCATTAAGAATAAATATTTCTGCGTTTATAATAAGAATTAATTAAATATATCACTATACCAAAAGCGATAGATAATAAAATAACTACCTTTAGTGCATCAATAAACTGAACAAACGAAATTTGCAATGACCCTGATCCTTGTTGATCTCCTACTGAAGGAATCAAAAATGCAAGAACAGCGAAAAAATTATTAACAAAATGCAAAAACATTCCAACAAATATTGACCCGGACCTATATACGCTGAAACCAAAGTACATTCCGAGGATAATCAATCCTATCGTCCCGAATGGGTTAAGGTGCAGCATGCCGAAAATAGTAGCGGAAATCAAAGCACCAATAAACTTATTGAATCTTAACTCAAAGGCTCTCTGCAGAAATCCGCGGAAGAATACTTCTTCGCAGACAGCAGGAGTAATCGATACAACAACAATAATAATTGCGACATCGAATGCATTACTTGGAGTCAGGAGATTCTTATAACTACTTTCCAGCATAGTGTCTAAACTTTGCAGACCTTGGAGAATATTTTTGATTAGAGGAACCTTTTCAGATGCCTGAACCAATAAATAATTTTGAACGACAATTAAATTATTTATAATAGGCATCAGGAAGAGCATTCCTAAACCGAAGAAACCTAATTCTTTGATTTTAGGTAACTTGAAACGAATCAACTTAGTTACATCGCCGAAAATATATAATGAGAGCACTAAGCCGGGAAGAAGGAAAAACCAAAGTTGATTAGCGATTTGAAGAAGTTTCGCTGCGGTTGAATTCAGGTTTCCCGCATCAAAACCAAATATTAACAAGTGAAGTATTCCAGCAGCAGCAGTATTAAGAGTAAGAACTATCAGCAACCCAAAAAATGCTGCTTTAAGCGGAGCCATCCTTGGATTTTCAAGTGAATATTTGTTTTGCTCGTTTTCCACAATATTATAAACTATTTAATAAACTTAAATTACTATTTCTTTGAAGTAAGTTTACCGGCCAAACCTTCATATGATGTTAACTCGGCATCAATTGACCCGATAACAATTTTTGATTTAACTTTTACGGGCACCTTTAAGTCATCATTTGTCAGCCAAATTAATATTGAACCTTCGCTCTTAAATAGTCCCCCTTCTTTAACCAAAGGCTCTACAATAATACAGTCAAAAGTACCTGCGGAAACAGTCACTTTTTCCTTGCCAACATAACGAACATCAAGTTCATGAGTCTTATCTTTATAGAAATTAAACAGATGAACGCGTTCATTTGGCTTCATCTTAGAATAATCAAGCGTTCTAGCCAGATAGAAAGCTGAAACAATATCATTGACATACTTCGGGATAGTATATTCACCCTCAGAAGTTTTGGCTTTAAGTTTCTTCTGGTCAAAAAATGCAGAAAAATCGCGTGAGTACTTCCCTTCCCTAATATGCTGCTCAAATCTCCAAGGGAAAATGCCCTGCACATCCAAATATGTTTCGTATCTGTCTCTAACTTTGAATACTCCGTCAAAGAACGGAACAGAACTTACTTCAAACAAGACATGATATGCATCCCTACCCGATATTTTTTTAATCTTGGGAATGCTCATAGTGGCAACACCTGCTGTAACAAAACCATACTTAACATCAAAAGTTAATTTTTCTCCGTCCTTAAACGCTTTGTTTGTTACTTTACGGAGCTCATCGCCGACAGGGATTTTAGCACTTGTAATCTTGATAGCAAGAGACAACATCAGAAGCGTTAAAACGGTAACATAGAAAAACTTAGTCATATTCATTCCGGTTAAAATCTAATTTAATTCAATAATCTTTTTTATAACTTGATCAATTTCAATTGTATCCATACAATTATTTTTGTGACATTCTTCAAGCGTGCAATTTTCACAAGGTTGCTCCGGAGTAAACACAAAGCTATTCTTGGAAAAAGGTCCCCAACGCTTTTCAGAGCATACAAGAACTTTTGGATAGAATCCAATACAATTCTTTCCAAGAGCTGAAGCTACATGCAAAGGTCCTGTAGAATTGCTGATAAAAATATGGCTTTTTTCAGTTACACCCATCAGATTCAGCAAACTTAATTTCCCGCTAAGATTTATTCCATTTCCTGCTTGGGCTACTTCCTGACAAATATCATATTCATCAGCAGAACCTGTACTTACTATTTTTAGATGTGTCTTTTCAGAAATTTGTTTCGCCAATGCACAATATTTTTCGATTGGCAATTCAACAGAACTCCCACCGCTTCCAGGGTGGATAATGCAAATTCTATCATCTGCAGTAATTCCGTTCTCTGCTAATATTTTTGAAGCTATGTTTTTTGTACCATTACTCAGTTCAATTCCATAATCTACTGTTTCTTTTGTAATGGCATTATCTAATCCAAGCGACTTCAACATTCTAACATTATATTCAGCTTCATGGAAACCAACTTCCTTGCGTGAATCGTCAACCTTAGAATTAAAAAGGAATGAATACCATCTTCGCGAAGTTCCAATTCTCATTGGTATTCTAGCCTTGAAGGCGGTATATGCTATTGGAAAATTCGGAGAAACTATAAAAATTATGTCAAAAAATTCTTTTTTAATTTCAGAGAGAATTTCTTTTGATGCTTCTGTTCCATTAAGAGAAATAACTCTATCAACATATTTACAGTTTTCGGCGATTTCCTTTGTATAGTGCTTCGTCAAAAATGTGATTTTACTTTGAGGATAATATGATTTAAGGATAGCTGCAAGAGGCAAAGTCAGGACGACATCTCCAATTCTATCAAGTCTTACTATGCATATTTTATTAGGTTGTTTTTTCATTAACTCACAAATTTGTTTTCATGTATATAATATCTCCAAAGATGTTCTTTCCCTTTTGTAATTCCCCGCCTGGAAGAGGAAAGAATACTTTGTTTACTAATTTTCTTTTCATTTGTAATAAATATTTTTGTTCCCGATAAAGACTCCCCATTATAACTTTTATCGATTCCAAAAGCTTTGCAAATTTTGCCGGGCCCATTTGTTAAATTCTTGTCAATTGGTTTTTTGCCAAACACCCCAAATCTGTTGAATCTCATAACGTCAAGTCCGTCTAACGGCTCAACACCTCTAATTAGAACAGCCTGGCCATCATTTTTGTTCCCCGTTACAAAATTCAAGCAGAAATATGAGCCATATATCATATAGATATAAACAGTTCCTCCTTCTTCAAACATATTAGAATTTCTCTGCGTTTTCCCATTATATGCATGAGAGGAAGCATCGTCGGAACCCCTGTAGGCTTCCGTTTCAACTATCATTCCGGAAAGAATTACCTCACCTTTTGATACTACAAGTCTCTTTCCCAATAAAGCAGGCGCCACAGTCAAAGCATCATTTTTGAAAAAGGAAATGGGAAGATGCTCTAAAGTCATCGAAATTGTAATTAGGAATTTAGCCTATTTTGAAGTCCGGATATAATCTCTTCAAAATAGTTCTGCTTACTTGGATATTTTTGAATCAATAATCTATAAACCGAAATAGCTTCCTGATATTTTTCTTGAGAAGTATAAATTTTTGCTAGCGTCTCAGAAATGATTAGCGGCTCTTCTTCTAAGTCACTATCCGTCTCCGGAATATCTTCTTCAACAACTTCTATTCTTGCTCCGGATATTTTTCTCGCTAAATCTAGAAGGTCATCATTCTTAGCTATTGTTTTATTTTCATCACCATCAAAATTTAACTGTAAATCCTCTTCCACAGAGGTAGATTTCTTGCTTAGCGTAAAAGGAGAGCGCATTTTTTGCAGCAATTCAACTTCGGCATAGAATGCAATTAGCGAGTCTTCTGAATCGATAAGAGATGCGGCTATTTTATAATTGTGTATTGCTTTTTCATAATCACCGATTAAACTTAAGCATCTACCCAAAAGAACGAATGCGGTTGGATAATCAGGAAATAATTGAAGACCCGTTTCGAGAGTACGAATTGCCTCTTCAATATTATTTAATTCGATTAACTTGTTAGCCTTTCTTGTAAAAAGAGGACTGGAGTTGTCGAATTCGAAAATTAATTCTGCTTTTTCGCCGAAAAGCCTTGAACTGTCTTGCTGCACAACCTACCGTTTATTTGATGCGTGTCTAATTGATGTAATCGATACAAAACTGAACCCAATGAAGAACAATAACTGAAACGGCAGTGATGATATTTCCATAAAGTATATTGATGAACAAACACCAACAAAACAGTACACTGCCATCATAAGCTCAACATAAACAGTCAAATCCAATTTCTTGTTTCTATATTTTTTTCCTGCCCATGTGTCCTTTTCGGTAACAAGTTTGTATTTCGGAGTTCTTACAAATTCACTCTTCCATGAAAACAGGCCTTCAATAACAGCTCTGGAATTATTCACAGCAAAACCCATTGAGCCTGCCATAAACAGAGGGAACAATAAAATCTTTTTGCGCCAATCCTCACGGATATCTTTTTGCGAATATAAATAAAACATGAATGACCCAAGGAAGGCCAACACAAATATTGACATCACTGCAAAATATACATCATGAGCTCCGCTGTTCTTTACAAAGATTAACGGAACATTTAATATTGCTGCTGTAAGAGTAAATGGGAAGACCATGTTTGCACACAGATGAAATGTTGAAAGCAGTTTAACTTTAATAGGAAGTTTAGATTTCCACACCAAAGGCATAATCTTCTTAGCTGTTTCAACTGCCCCTTTTGTCCACCGGAACTGTTGTGCCTTGAGTGCATTCATTTCTGAAGGTAACTCTGCCGGTGAAATAATATCACGAAGGAAAATAAACTTCCATCCTTTTAATTGTGCCCGGTAACTCAAATCCAAATCTTCTGTCAAAGTATCAGCATGCCAATTGCCTGCATCAAAGATACATTCTTTACGCCAAACTCCTCCGGTGCCGTTGAAGTTGATAAAGAATCCTGCTTTGTTCCTTACATTCTGTTCAATAACAAAATGTCCGTCAAGAGATAGTGCCTGTGTTTTGGTGAGAATTGAATATTCACTATTCAAATGCTCCCAACGGGTTTGAACCATCCCTATTTTGGTGTCGTTAAAATATGGAAGAGTTTTTTTGAGGAAATCTTTTTGAGGCACAAAATCTGCATCAAAGATAGCAACAAATTCACCTTTAGCTGATTCCAGACCTGCTTTTAATGCTCCGGCTTTGTATCCTTCCCTGCTGCCTCTGCGGATATGCTGTATATCAAATCCAAGTAACTTTTTAGCCTCGATTGCCTTAGCAACAATCTCAATAGTTACATCGGTTGAATCATCCAGGACTTGAATTTCCATCTTATCTTTAGGCCAATCGATTTCACAAACATAGTCAAGAAGTCTCTCAACAACATACTGCTCATTATAAAGCGGCAGTTGGATAGTCACATGAGTATCAGGAATAGCCGGGTCAATAGGCTTGGGATTAACATCCTTGAACTTACGGTAATAATAAACCATAATCAAAGTATGACACCCAAAAACAAAGAGTATCATCAAGGACATGAAATAAGAAATTAAAATTAAATTATCCATCTATAAATTCTTTCGTTGTACTTTATTTACCAGCCTGAAATTGTATCAAGCAGAATATCATCTGTTATTTTTTCAATTGCCTTTTGAATGGCCGCCGTGCGTGCGTCTCGTCCATCAGCACTTAAATAATCACCATAATTGCTAAACTGTTTTTCGTAAATTAATTTCTTTTTTACGAGGTCTCTATAAACAACATTCACGCTAAGTGTAACTCTTCTGCCACTCACATTTTCACCGGAGGTAATAACCTGAGGAGCATCGCTTAAACCTGTAACTATACATTCAAGTATAGCATCAGCACTGTTTCTCTCACCAACTCTCAAACTATTATCATCAATGAATTTTTGAGTAATCATCCTTGTGAAACTTTCCCGCAGGTTTGCTTCACCGGAACCGCTCTTGTCTTCAACAAATGGAATGGCTAATGTTTTCAAATGGGGTGGAACCGAAGCACCCGTAAATGAATAAGGGCATCCGCTACAACCAATAAAGTTAAAGCCAAATATAACAACTATTGCAATTAAAATATAATATCTTTTCACTGTGGAATGTCATACTCCTTGATTTTTCTGTAGAGCGTTCTTTCACTAATTCCAAGTAGTACAGCAGATTTTCTTTTGTTATTACCCGTTCTTGAAAGTGCGTTCACAATTGCTTCAATTTCCAAGTCTCTAATTTTCTTGATTTCCTGAACTTCTACTTTGCTTGAATGTGGGTCTTCTTTCCTCTGCTCAATCATTAGTTTAAGTTCAATGATATCCCGTTTCAATTCAGCCAAACCCCTCATGATTAATGATCGGTCTGCTTCATCTGGTGTCATCCCGAGAGGAATAGGCAAGTTTCGTCGTTCTTCCATATCTTCATGACGCATAAGTAAAGATTCAATAGTGTCACGATGTATCGTGAAATCTCGTTCAAGACTTGCCGCGGTTTCAACTGTGTTTTTTAATTCACGGATATTTCCGGGCCAAGGGTATTCAGTCATAAGTGACAGTGCATCCGAGGAAATAGAAAATTGTCCGTTGTGCTGGGTATCGGAAAACTTATTGAGGAAATAGAATGCAAGTTCTTCAATATCGACTTTTCTTTCTCTTAAAGGAGGAAGACTAAGCGTAAATGCTTTAAGTCGATAATATAAATCCTGACGAAATCTTCTGTTACGAACTTCAATCTGCAAGTCCTTATTAGTTGCTGCGATAAACCGAACATCAACTTTTTTGCTTGTGTCACCACCGACAGGGAAATATTCTTTGGACTCAATTGCTCTCAGCAATTTAACTTGTGTGCTTAGAGGCATCTCAGCAATTTCATCAAGGAACAGTGTTCCACCGTCAGCTAACTCAAAATAGCCTTTTCTGGTTTCAACAGCATTCGTAAATGAACCTTTAACATGACCAAATAATTCGCTTTCAATAATACCTTCAGGAATGGCACCGCAGTTAACGCTGATTAATTTCTTTTTCGCGCGGGAACTTGAGCGATGAATTGCACTGGCAATAACTTCTTTACCTGTTCCGCTTTCACCAAATATCAGCACAGATAAATCAGTAGAAGAAATTTGAATTATCGTTTCGATAATTTCATCAATTTTTTTGCTTCTGCCGATTATCCCGTATGCGTGCTTAAAATCTGTTATGCTTTTGTCCATCTTACTTCTGACTTCCCTACTTTGTCAATATTCTTGATTGAAGAGAAAATTCTTTATTAACTTTTTCAGAGAATTTCTTTGCGGCACTTTCATTTTTAAACCCTGAGGCAGTGACAACGAATAATATAGCCCCGGCAACATTTTTTTCTTTAACGCTAAGTGTTATTTTTTTTTCGGTTATTTTTTTTACTAACTCCTTAGCTTTTTCTTTTTTTGAAAACGCACCTATCTGAACTACGGTACCTTCTTTTACAGCAACCTCATCTTTTACAATTGGTTTAGCCTCCGAGAGTTTTACATCTTCGCTGACTTCCTTTTCTTCAGAGGATTCAATCACAGATAAATATTTTGATTTAGGGAAAAAAGCCGCAAGAGAATCTTTCCAATTCTGAGCTTTTGCATAAGAACCTAATGCATAGTAATACTGGTACAATTTATTAATTGCTGATTCTGAATAAGCACAATTTCTGTCAGCGGCTACTTTATGATACTGTTTGATAGATTCATCCGCATCAGGATTAATTAATGCAGAAACGAATATTAATTCTAAATCTTTCGGGCGTTTCTTAATTTCCTTTTCAAGAAGTGTTTTTGCAGAGTCGGATTTGCCCTGCTCAATAAGCGATATCATCTGTTTAGAATTGTTTTGAGCATAAGTAATCATCGTAAACAATAAGATAACAAATAACAAGGCCTTCATTCTTATGCAACCTCTAATGTATCTGACTGCAAGTCTAGAGAACTGACATCCAAGCCAAAAAGAGTACCTGATGTTGCACGGTCTATTCTAACTTTGATATAATCTCCAACAACTACGCCATCAATTTTTGGAAACACGACCATCTTGTTTGAATCTGTTCTTCCGCAGAAAAACTCATCGGACTTTTTGCTATTGCCTTCAACCAATACTTCAAACACCTTACCGATTGCTTCACGATTCCTCTCAAGAGAAATCGCCTGCTGCAAGTCAACAATTTCCTGAAGTCTTTTGGCTTTCAACTCTTCCGGAACATCATCATCCATTTTAAATGCCTTAGTTCCTTCACGGGGTGAATACTTAAACATATATGCACCGTCATAACGAACCTTGTTCATCACTTCAATAGTTGCACGATGGTCTTCCTCCGTCTCGCTTGGGAACCCTGAAATAATGTCTGTCGAGAAACTCACTTCAGGCATTAACTCTTTAGCTTTATCAAGAATATCGTAATATTGCTCAATTGTATAAGTACGATTCATTAAATCCAAAATTCTGTTTGAACCTGCCTGCACCGGAAGATGAATATACTTACAGATATTCGGATACTTTGCCATTGTTTCCAAAAGTTTGAGGGATAAATCCTGGGGGTGAGATGTAGAGTAACGAATCCTTACCCTTGAATCAACTTCTGCACACGCAGCAAGTAAATCAGCAAAATCGCTGCTTTCATCCAAGTATGAATTTACATTCTGCCCGAGCAATGTAACTTCTCGAAATCCTCTAGTTGCTAATAATTTTATTTCTTCAACGATTGAGTGAAGTGTTCTGCTTCTTTCCCTTCCACGGGTAAATGGGACTACGCAGAAAGTACAAAACTTATCGCAACCGCGCATAACGGAAATCCATGCTTGCAAGCCATCTTCGCGGTAAGGGATAATATCATCGTAGGTTTCAGTCTTTGAAAGGCGGACACCAATACCTTTTTCGCCACCGAATGCTGTATCGATTAGCTCAGGTAATCTGCGGTATTCATCGGGGCCTACAACCAAGTCGACTACTTTTTTATCTTCAACTAAATCCTTTTTCAATCGCTCTGCCATACAGCCGAGAATCCCTAAAACAGTATGTGGATTGGTCTGCTTCAGTGTTTTGAGATTGCCTATGC
>CAIWTC010000025.1 GCA_903915485.1 uncultured Ignavibacteriales bacterium
CTATAATAAAATGACAAAGTTTATCATATCTGAACTAATGGAGATTTTTTTCGTGAATCGACAATCAAGAATTAAAAATATAGTTATAGCAATGCTGCTCACGTTTACCGCAGCAGGATATGCACAAATCGGTAGCAACAATGTTGATTGGGGCGTTCATCCGCTTGGATTCAGCAGGGTAGGAAGTGCCGGTTGGCAATTCTTAAAACTTCCGACTGATGCCCGTTCCGCAGCAATGGGAGGAGTTAAATCTGCCACAGGTTTTGGTAATGCAGGTTCTGCATTTACAAACCCTGCCTCTGCAGTTGATGTAAAAGACATGGATGTTCAGTTTTCATCAATGACATGGGTTGCAGATATTAAATACAGTACTATTTCAGTTATTAAAACAATCCCTGTTGTAGGTACAGTCGGAATCAACTGTATGTATGTTAATTATGGCGAAATGATCCGTACAACTGTTGAAGAAGGATTCGGACCTTCAGGAAATAGTCTCGGTGTTATTCCAATTACCGAAGGTAAAGGAACTTTTGGAGCTCATGATTTGGCTATAGGCTTGCTTTACTCACAGCAGATAACAGAAGCGCTTCAGGTCGGCGGAACGCTCCGCTATTTAGAAGAGCAGATTGATGATGCTACGATGAGGAGTTGGGCGTTGAATCTTGGAACAATTTACTGGACTGGTTTAGGAAGTTTGCGTATTTCAATGTTAGGACGGAACTTCGGAAGCGACGGCGAGTTCAAAGAATTCGCAGGAAGACAGGCAGTTTCACCTGCATTAGTCCGTTTACCAATGGAATTTGTGATTGGTGCAGCATACGATGTTTTGGACGACCCACAGCATAGAGTTACAGTAGCTGCAGAATATCTCAAACCAAACGACGGCCCTGATAAATACAACATTGGATTAGAATACTTTGCTTTTTCAAACATTTATTTCCGAGGCGGATATCGTTTCAATTATGATGAAGGGAACTATTCATTCGGATTTGGAATTCAGTACGGCGTTTCAGAAAATTACGGAGTTAAATTCGACTATGCATATACAGATGTAGGTCGTTTTCAAGCAGTTCATGTTCTAACATGCGGATTTACTTTTTAAGAGGTTTGTATGTTTTTAAGTCATATTAATTTATTAAATAATTATTCAATCAATAAAAATTGAGGTATCTATGAAACATATTTTCAGTACAGTGATTATCCTCGTTACATTGTTTTTTGCAAATAATGCAGTTTACGGACAGTTATTATTTCAGGAAGATTTTGTAACCCCGACAACTGATATTACAACCGCCGGATGGGCAACTGTAACAGGTGTTGGCTCATCAGTAGCTCCGCCATACATTGTGGTCAATGCAGGCAGTGCTTTAACTTATCCGGGATATATTGAATCAGGCATTGGCAATTCAGCATATTTGAACGGTGCTGGACAGGATGCTCAGGCTTCCTTTACGGGCGGCGTCATGAGCGGTTTAGTTTATGTTGCTTTTATGATAAAAGTTGATTCAGCTTCTGTTGCCGGCGATTACTTTATGATGATTAGAAATTCTAGTAATCATAACCGTTGGAGAGTTTGGATGAAAGCATCGAATACCGGATTCACTCTTGGACTTTCAAAGGGTGCCGGAACTACTGTACCTGCTGTTTATTCAACCTCATCGTTTAGTTTTGGGCAGACACATCTTGTAGTGTTAAAATATGATTATAACACTGTAGCTACAACTGATGCGCTTTTATCAATGTGGGTTGATCCTGCTACAAGCAGCTTTGGAAAAACAGATGATGCAAATCCTGCTATCGCTCCTTTCCAGGAAGCAGCTACATCAGATTATGCAACTGTTGCAATGAACCGTTTTGCTCTTATCATGAATGCTGTAGGCGCAGCACCTACATATTCAATTGGCGGTATCAGAATCGCAACTGACTGGAAAACAGTTCTTCCACCAGCACCAATGTATTATAATTTTGCTGGCAGCGGCGATGTTTCCAGCGCTTCAAATTGGGGCCCGAACCTTGATGGTACAGGAACATCTCCAAGTGACTTTGCTTCAGACAATCAATGGTATTTAATTAGAAATGCTGATGCAGCAAATCCTAAAACTGTTACACTTAACAGTCTAATGCTGGTTTCAGGTATTGGTTCAAAACTTATTGTAGGTGCAGGAGTAAATTTAGTAATTGGTACTTCCGGTGCGCTTAATGGTAAGGTTGATGTTTCTTCTAATGCAAATCTTGTTGTCTCACCACAAGATAACATTTACTGGCCAAGTTTTGGTACTATTTCGGGTTTCGTAGATTTTGACAATCCTTCAGGATTTACATTGACAGGAGATCAGGTTCTTCCTACGAG
>CAIWTC010000026.1 GCA_903915485.1 uncultured Ignavibacteriales bacterium
CACTGTACACTAAAAGATACAGTACTGCCTCACACTCCTTATATTTTACCCCAAAAGCTGTTTTTCTATATGGCACGCAGATTGACTATAATAAGTAAACACAATTTATTGGAGTACAAAATGTTACAGAGATTAGTTTTAACCGCAGTTTTTATTTCTTCGCTTCTTTTGGTAGGATGCGACGAGAACAGCATGCTTTCAAATTATGATAACCGTCCTCCTGCAGTTCCTTCGGGAGTCGCAACATCTAACGGCGACGGCTATGTATATATTTCATGGAGTGCTAACCGTGAAACCGATTTGGCTGGATACAATGTTTATTACAGTACTTCTTATGACGGAAAATATACGCTTATTGGTTCAACAGCATCAACACGATACACCGATAGAGAAGTTACCAATGGCGACAAATATTATTATGCCATTGCTGCTTATGATTATAACGGAAACGAAAGTGAATTGAGTTACGAAAATGTTTACGGCGTTGCAAGACCTGAAGGATATAATCAGAGTGTTTTTGATTATCACAGATTCCCAAGTAATGCAGGATATGATTTTTCTACTTACAGTGTTGTTGCGTACAACAATACCGGATGCGATTTTTTCTTTGACAAAGACACAAGCATGAATCAGTATTACCTTGATGTTTATAAAGATTCTGATATCAAAGATATGGGTACCACAATAGATATCACAGACATCACCTTTGCGCCTGTATCGGGGTGGGCAAGTTCAAAAGATGCAGTCTGCATAGTTGGACACACATATGTAATCTGGACAAACGATAATCACTTTGCAAAAATAAGAATCAAAAGTATGACTGCAGACAGAATAGTTTTTGACTGGGCATATCAAAACCGTCCGGGAGAAGAGATGCTTAAACCGGTAAAAAATGATACACAGCGGATAATGGAATTCAATAAAATCAGGTAGAAAATAGTCTTAATAATTAATAGAAAATTTAAAATCTCCTTAGCTTCATCGGTTAAGGAGATTTTTTATAATTTAGGCTAAATAGTTAACGGTTACGCTAAGCTAAAAAGTTATTTGTATGCTGAATATCATAGAAATATTAGTCTAAAATTAATATATTATCGGACATTTTGAATCAGTTACTGAGTGGATGTCATTATACTGTTTGCAAAAATACTGTTATACATATCCATGTAAATAACTCATCGGCATAAGCAATTATAAATCATCGAGGTATCATAAATGAAGTTTTTTAAACTACTATTAGTCATCGGATTATCGTTGTCCTTTTGGCAAACAAATTATGCACAGACTCCGCTGCGGTCGGATGTCTTCATGCAGGGATTTTATTGGAACTCCCCTCCGGGAGGTGTCTGGTATGATTCGCTGAGCGCATTGGCCCCGCGGTTATCCTCGGCAGGTTTTGGTGCAATTTGGGTCCCGTCGCCTGTTAAAGGTGCCGGCGGTTCGCTTTCGATGGGATATGATCCTTATGACCATTATGACTTTGGTGATTATAATCAGAAGGGTACAGTAGAAACCAGATTCGGCAGTAAAGCAGAATTGTTGGGTATGTTAAATTCTATGCATAATGTGGGAGTGCAGGTTTTTGCCGATGCAGTTTTGAATCACATGCAGGGCGGTGAAAGACTTGCCCCTTATCAGTGTAAGCCTTCGGGTTCTTCGGTTCCTGATTCTGCATATTTGATTTTTAATTATCCTTATGGCAGCGGTCGTTTCAAAAAAGACAGTTCGATGTTCTATCCTAATTCAGCTCACTGCGATGTTCAGCCTCCTTATCACGGACCAAGTGACCCGATTTATAAATTCGGTGAATGGCTTGATAAAGAAAAAATAAATGTCCGCGACAGTCTTGTTGCATGGGGACAATATCTAAAAAGCGGATTAGGCTTTGACGGATTTAGAATCGATGCTGTAAAATCTATTGACCCAAATTTTGTCGGATACTGGGCCAAAACTTCAGCAGGAACTTCATACACAGTTGCAGAGTATTGGGGAAGCATTTCTGAAATTAAATACTGGAACTCAGTTGCACTTGCAACCGGAAGCAATGTTGCGATGTTCGATTTTCCGTTAAGATATAATTTACAGGACATGTGCAACAACACCGGCGGTACTTTTGATATGCGTACGCTTGATGGTTCAGGATTAATTAATAACGGAATGTCGGGGTACAATGTTTCAACATTTGTAGAGAATCACGATTTCGACCGCATAGGATATGACGGAAAAATTGACAACGGACATAATCCGGTTATCTCTAATAAAGATATGGCATATGCATACATTCTGTTTTCAGAAGGGCGTCCTTGTGTGTTCTTCAAAGATTATTTTGATTATGGATTCAAAGGTAAAATTGATACGCTCATTTATATTAGAACAAAATTCCTCGGCGGCGGAACTACTTTGCGCACAGGACTTGAGTCATGGGGCATCAGGCAGGATAATAACAGTGACCAGAGTGTAGTTGGTCCTGATTTTTATGTTGCACGCAGAGATGGATATCAGTCACAAAAAGGCGGTTATCTGCTTATCAATGATAACCCTACTCAATGGATTGATGTTTGGGTCAATACTAATGAGGCTATCGGAACTAAATTTAAAGATTTTACGGGAAGAGATGCCGACAAAGTAGTTTCTGGCCCTTCCCGCACAGGCGGACCTAACAGAGTAAAACTTTGGGCGCCTCCACGCAGTTATACAGTTTATGTTGCTGATACTACTTTGCTTAATAACTCTCCCGTAATTATGCATGTGCAGGATGTTGTTGGTTACACGAACACTAACATTTTCGTAACAGTAAATGCAAAAGATGCGAATGATACTCTCTTAACTTATTCGCTGACAAACAATCCTGCTTGGTTAACAGTTTCTGCTAAGGGACTGCTTTCGGGTAAACCTGCGTTGACTGACACAGGCAGTACAAAAGTTATTTTGAAAGTTACTGATCCTAAGAGTGCTTTTGCAATTGATACATTCCTTGTAAAGATTATTAGAAATACTCCTCCTAAGTTAATGACTGTGAACGATACCGTAGCAACTGCAACAAAGCGGTTCGAACTTCAGTTGAAGGCTACTGATGCTGAAAGCGATTCATTGACTTATGGATTTTTAGTTTCGCCGTCATGGCTTGCAATTAATACAAAACTCGGACTAATAAGTGCCACACCTGCTGTTAAAGATACGGGTGCTTATACTATTAAAACTTTTGCCACTGACGGTAAAGGCGGGATTGATTCAATATCATTCAAGCTTACTGTTAAGAAAGCACAGGACAGCGTAATCAAAACATTTGGTAAACCTGTTATTGATGGGTTGGTAAATATCGGTACCGGTGATTGGCTCGCACAATGGCAGGTAAGTGCTGATTCCGATACGGATTCAAAGTGGCATCCTTGGCTTCCGGTTCCGAAAATGGATAATGAAATTACCGGACTCTTTGCCACATGGGATGCAGATTCTCTATATCTCGGTTCCCGTTATGTCCTTAACGACAGCAACAA
>CAIWTC010000027.1 GCA_903915485.1 uncultured Ignavibacteriales bacterium
CACAGATTCGCAGAATTTAAGTAGATAAAGCATTGTATATGAATAATATATGGTGCTTTATTTTTTTATTATTATACTTTCACCCTCTAATTCACCCAGAATAATCGATAGTGTAATATCTGCTTCCATTTATTTGCCCTTTAATCCCTTCTGATATTTAATATACAGACGATATTTATTTTCTTAAATGTTTTTCATACTGTATATTGCACTATTATTGCATTATAATAGAGATATAGCACAGCGCAATAGTAGAGAATATGCACAACGCGGAAACAGAGAAAAGGCACATTGTAATAATAGAGAATTAGTACAATAGGTTAATAAGGTTTTGACACATCTTATTGATATGGATTTGGATGTTCAAGTAGTTGAAAGTTTAACAGATAACTTGAAAAATGGCAACACCAGGAGAAAAACTTGCAGAATCATTAGATATGCTTAAAAAGCTTCAAGATAACGGAATTGTAGCTATTAAAGCATCTGAAATAAGCCGGGTACATAGAGAACGCCTTGTAAAAAATAAATTTCTGCGAGAAGTAGTGAAAGGCTGGTATTTATCAGTGCCTTCCGATGAGCAATCAGGAGATAGTACATCCTGGTACGCCTCATATTGGCATTTTTGTGCAAGATATTTAAATGCAAGATATAGTGATTCATACTGTATTTCGGCAGAGCAATCCTTGCAAATACACTCAGGTAATTGGTCAGTACCGGAACAACTTATTATCCGATCTGTGGATGGGCCGAATGGAATTACTCCATTACCTCATAATACATCTTTATTTACAATGAAATCTCCGCTCCCGAATGTTGCAGAGATAAAAGTAGTTGAAGGAGTCCGTATGTTGACAATTGCTTCTTCTCTCATTTATTGTTCCCCTAATACGTTTATTAAGTGTCCTACAGATGCGAGGACTGCATTAGCGATGATAAGGGATTCATCAGAAGTATTAGGCTTATTACTGGATGGAGGGCACAGTACGGTTGCAGGGCGACTGGCAGGAGCATTCCGGAATATAGGACAGGAAAAAATTGCGGATGATATACTGAAAACCATGCAGATAGCAGGCTATGATGTGCGGGAAACAGATCCGTTTGAAAGCTCATCTCCAATAGAGTTAAATGCAAAAGGTGTGTCGCCATTTGTAAATAGAATTAAGTTGATGTGGCATGAGATGCGCGTGAATGTCATTAGTCAATTTCCAATAGCACCTGGACTTGCTAAGGATCATACAACCTATATGAAGCTAGTTGAAGAAATTTATGTCACAGACGCTTATCACTCTTTATCTATTGAGAAATACAGAGTCACACCTGAACTAATTGATCGCGTGCGAAGTGGGGAGTGGGATAGCGTAAGAAATGAGGATGACAGGAAACAAAAGGATGCTATGGCCGCAAGAGGCTATTGGCAGGCAACACAAAAAGTTAGAGAAAGTATCAGAAAAATACTCAATAACGAAAATCCAGGTCTGGTTGCTGATAAAGATCACAGAGATTGGTACAGAGAATTATTTGCCCCAAGTGTTACTGCTAATATACTGAAGCCTTCCGACTTAGCCGGATATAGAAACGGACAAGTATTTATTGGTCATTCGAAACACGTGCCTCTTAGCCCAGAAGCTGTAAGAGATACAATGCCAGTATTATTTGAATTGTTACAAGGCGAACCAGATGCATCCGTCAGAGCTGTATTGGGGCATTTTATCTTTGTATATATTCATCCATATATGGATGGAAATGGTCGCATAGGTCGTTTTTTAATGAATGTAATGCTTGCATCTGGTGGATATCCATGGACAGTAGTTCCGGTGGAAGAACGCAAAATGTACATGGAATCACTCGAAAAAGCCGGTGTTGAGCAAAATATTGAAGATTTTGCAAGCTTAATAGCATTTCTTGTAAAAGAAGGTCTGCGAGGAACCCCGGTAGCAACAATTAAGAAAAGTTAGAAGGGAGTGGATTTTTACTGTTGTCATTCAACAGTGTTAGGAAAAACAGGTATAGTTTAAGAAAAACAGGTATTTTATTTAGCTATTTATGAAAAGTAGGTTTTGCAGTGTTTGTTCATCATGTAGGACCGATCCATTTTTCAATCAAAGAATGCTTGATTTCCACATTTTTTTAAGATTCAATATCTGTTTAAATTGATTTATAACTTACAGGATTTGTTTTTATTAGCCACATTTATACTCATTAAAGTGAGCAACTAATGTTTTAATTCAGTCTCCACTTTAAGATTTGATGGTTAGATAAGTTCCAGCCCTAATTCTTTTCCCAATACTTCAAGTTCTGCCTGGGCCGAATCAAGCGTTACCGCTTTTTTTACAGGCATTATTTCCTGTTCATCCGAATTTAGTAGAATTACCATAAAGCTTTTGTCTTCAATATTCAGCGAACGGTTACTTCTGCTGAAAGCCTGCCATACAACATTCTGGCCTCGGATTCCTAGTTTCATGCCGGGTTCAATGGCTATCCAACGCCCGGTTC
>CAIWTC010000028.1 GCA_903915485.1 uncultured Ignavibacteriales bacterium
GATAATTTTTATTTTCGTTTTATATATAGCAATTGATTTGGATGATTTCACTACCGGAAGTATATATTCTATTGTTGCATATCTTTGGACTTTCGTAGGTTCTATTGAGTATATCCCGGAACTTCTCGAAAGCAACGCTTCCATTACGGATTTGAACAAGCGCATTAATTCAGTAGAATAGAGTGAGTAAATTAATTCAGCAACTTATAGAGTATGCTGCTGAGAAACCAGGGACTTAATATTTAAGCTAATATTTTTCTGATTCGTTGTGCGTCGAAAACGAAATCAATATGCAGAATTTTTGCTTTCCGGATATATGTCCCGAAAAAGGCATTTGGCTAATAATAACCACGAAGACTTTGTCGGGTCTCTTATCAAAACCATAACTTATCGCTCTGTAAAAACAATCAGCCAGTTACTGCTTCTCTATTTATTACCCAATAGTTGAGATAATGCCTGTTAACCCCTCATTTTATAAGAAGTTAACGGCTATTTCGGGCAATTTCACAAAAATTTCAATAAAATAGTCCTCGCCGGAAAAACCTAAACAGGAATAATTATCTCCCGCAATTAATTGATTTTTCAAGAGTAAAAATCTTGGTATAGGATTTGCGTTATAGATTCGAAATCAATAAAAAATAATATGAACAAAATAATACTACAATTCGGACTGCTGGTTTTTTTTCTTTCAATTTTCTTTTTTTCTCAGGAAGGAAAAGACATTGGACAATCGCTTTTAAAGTCATTTATGATTTTTGCAGTGGTTACGGCGATGGGAAGCATCTTTATGATAGTATTTATCCGTTCAATAAACAAAAGCTCAAGAAAACCGAGCCAAAGTTTAGAGAAAAATTTGATAGGACAGAACAAAAATGAGTAGTAACATTTTATGGGTTGAATACAAACGCAATCCGGATTCGTCTATAAAGAAACAGATTATGCTACAGTACACTAATTTGGTTCATTATGTTATACAGCACTCACGATTTATGACACAGGCAGTTGTTAATGAAGATGATTATTTTCAGTTCGGTGTTGAGGGATTAAGTGAAGCGATAGAAAGATTTGACCCCGATTTTGGTACAAAGTTCGAAACATACGCAATTAGAAGAATAAAAGGCAAAATCATCGATGAACTGAGAAAACTTCAGGCAAAAGCGATGATAGGAAAAGGGAGAAAATTGAGAGCCCAGAGTGTTTCATTAAGTGAACAATTTGACGGCGAAGAGGGATATCAGCTAGTTGAAATAATACCAAATAAAGAACAATTACCCGAAGATGTAACTTCAGGGAATGAAGTAAAAGACAATATTATGTTAGCGCTTCAGGAACTGAATGAAAGAGACAGACTGGTGATAAGCTTGTATTATTACGAAGACTTGAATTATAAGGAAATATCAGATGTGTTGAATATAACTGTGTCAAGAGTGTCACAAATTCACACACGCGTTTTAAAGGAATTAAAAACTAAAGTAGCGGCTCACCATGGTTGAACAGGAAATACAACAGAAGAAAGAAAGATACTTAAGACTATTAGCAAGTGCATATACTCTCCCCGCACTGCCATTTATCATTGAAGAAGTTAACCGGGTAATTGATGACCCCAAGGCAAGCGCTGCCAATTTAGCAGAAGTTATATCCAGAGACCAGGCATTGGTAGCAAAGATACTATCAGTTGCCAACTCTCCTTTATATGGAATACCGCGCAGGGTTTCCACTATAGATTTTGCAATCATCATACTTGGATTTAACCACATTAAAAATATTGTAATTGCATTCTCATTGATGGATTCAATTAGTTCATTTAATACCGAAATATTCGACCGTCAGAGATATTGGGTTCATTCACTTCTGACAGCAACTGCATCAAAAAGAGTGGCGGACGATTTAGGTTACCATGTTAGCGGCGAGGCTTTTACTGCGGGATTACTTCATGACTTGGGGATACCGATTATCTGTAAACATTTTCCTAAAGAATTCAAACAAATTCAGGAATTAATGCTCGAAAAAGGCTTATCTTATCGGGACGCCGAAATAATGGTTCTTGGAATGGACCATCAGGAAATTGGACGCATTCTCGTCGAACGGTGGAATCTTCCGCAATCATTAGCGGAAGTTGTCGGTTGCCATCATCAGCCATCTTTGGCCGTTGAGCATAAAAATTTAACCGCACTTATTCACCTGACTGATTATATGGCCAACAAATTTTCAGGCGGAAATATTTGGGATGACTCAAATGTAATAGATACCAGCATTCTTGAAACACTACGGTTAGGGAACGAAGAGTATCTTGAAGGATTCATAAATAGTTATCAGTCCCAACTATTAGACCAAATTGAATCACTTAATATCTTTTAAGGAAGAAAATGATGAGCAACGAAATTAACATACAGTCAGTCGATTTAGAAAAAAGAAAAAAGACCGAAAAAATACTTTCGAATATTTTTTCGCTGCCGGCAATTACCGAAATTATGCAGGAAGCATCAAGGATGCTTGACGATCCTACTACATCAACTGCTGAACTGGCCCGTTTAATCGGAAGAGACCAGGGATTATCCTCGAGAATATTATCAATAGCAAATTCATCACTGTACGGCCTGCCTAGAAAAGTTGCTACAATTGATTTCGCCCTACTGGTTATTGGTTATAAAGACACAAAGAATATCGTAATTGCCCTTTCGCTTATGGAAGCATTCAAGAATAAGAATGATGCAAACCTTAACTACAAAAATGTATGGGTTCATTCTTATTCAGTAGGTGGAGCAGCAAGAAAATTAGCTGGCGATTTAGGATTTAAGTTTTCGGGAGAGGCATTTGTTGCCGGACTTCTTCATGATTTTGGCATTCCCGTAATTCATAAATATCTGCACACATCATTTGTAAATATTATTGACAGCGTCAACAAGGACGGTAAGTCATTTCTTGAGGCGGAAGCACTGCACTTAGGTCTTACTCATCAGGATATCGGAAGATTCTTAGGTGAAAGATGGAACCTTCCTGCGTCGTTATGCGATGTGCTTGGATATCATCACACGCCTGAATTGGCAGTGAATAATCTTGACCTAGTTTCAATAGTACATATTGCAGATTACGCAGTTAACCTTATTGGTGATAACGGAATTATTTGGGACAAAGATATTAAGTTAAGTCCTGAAGCAAGTGAAAGACTTAAACTAAAAGAAGCAGACATAGTTACTTTTATAAACGATTTCAAAGTCACTCTCGACCAAGAAATCCAAGTAGTTAAATATTAATGCGTTTACATAAAGAAGCCCGTACGGACGCGATTCCGTACTTCCAGATTTTAACGAACAAACAACAAAGCGCCAGCAAAAGGCCAAGTTGGGCATCGGATGTTTTTTCAGGAGACAAAGATAACGGAGTCCCTGAAAAATATGCATTCATGGCCGGCTTGCTTATGAATTTCGAAAGAGAGATAAATGCGTTGACTGAAGCGCGTGATGCTATTGAACTTTTGAAAGTTAATGCAAAGAAAATTATTCCAATTAAAGATTGTGCATATTTTCGCTACGATGAAAAAACAGGAAATCTTTATTCATCTAAAGCAGAAAAAGGAACGGATATTTCCGCTGCAATGCAGAGATTCTGGAAAGAGGGAATTCTTCAGGCTGTTTTTGATTCAAAGACATCAACAATGCTTCCTTCTTTAACAAATCTGAATTCAGGAGCCTCGGCACTTTCTTATTTCGTTTACCCGGCTTATGACGGAGCAGCAAAAACGGGATTGTTTGTTATACTTACTTCGGTGAGTAAAAGTAACCTAAAGAAATTCGACAAAGATATACTTGATTTGATTCTAAGTTCTACGACTTCGCGGCTTGAAAGAATTTCTCTCCGTGAGAGATTAAATTCCGCATATGGCGACTTACAGACATATCAGGCGAAACTTTCAAATGACTTTAGACTTGCCGCAATAGGTGAGTTAACAGAGGGAATCCTTGAAGATATCGGAACACCTTTGCAGGTTATTTTAAGTCAGGTGGATTTGATTAGTGCAGAGAATCAAGAACCAAATGAGTTAGTTAGAATCCGCTCACAGGTTGTTAAGATTCAACAAGTTATCGGTAGGTTAGTAAGGTTTGCTGATGTAAATCAGAAACAAGTAGAAATATTACCATGCAATGTAAATGACCTGATGAAGGAATATTATGCACTGGTAAAATCATCATTAGAAAATTTAGGAATGGAATGCGCATTGGATTTGGGTAAGAACCTTCCTCCAATATTAACGCATCCGAATTATATTTTTCAGATACTCGCCAATGTGTTTGGTTTATTAAAATCATGCATGCAGGAATTTGGCGGAGTTATCTTACAGACAAGATTAGAAGAAGAAGCAGTAGTGTTAAGAATAACCGCAACTGCTGACTTATCGCAGTTTCTTAAAGCAAGGAAGATCAAGAACGAGAACTTAAATGTTCGCATCATCAATAACTTCATGAAAAAGCACGAAGGGAATTTTGCTATTGAAGGAGCCAGTAAATCTGGTGCAATAATATCTTTAACATTCCCAATTAGAAGGAAAATAAGACAATGAAAACCACATTAGTATTATTTTTGTTTTGTGCATTTTCAATGGTAGCTTTTGCTCAGCAGGATTCACTGCCGATTACAGCGATAGTTAAAAAAGAAATTTATAATGCTAAACTGAAAGAGCAGCAGCCTCCCGTAAATATCAGCAGCGCCTCGATGCTGCCGGAGGAAAAACAGGGACAGCCTGTTATTTCAGAAACATGGTTTATTGTGATGTTCTTCGGTGCGCAGGTTCTATTGGCAGGTGCTTTTGCCATATATCGTCTTCGCAGGAAGCAGACCAACATTAGCGGAAATCAATTAAAGAAACGCGCCAATAAAGATTTATCGGGGAAGAAAAATTCTAATAGAAATAGTCAGGAATATCGTTTGCGTTCGTTGGTCTCGTGTCAACTTCAATTGGTAAGAACCCAGGAAGAAATCAGAGAAC
Source organism: uncultured Ignavibacteriales bacterium (assembly GCA_903915485.1). GTDB lineage: Bacteria > Bacteroidota > Ignavibacteria > Ignavibacteriales > Ignavibacteriaceae > CAIYTF01. Next base: position 4,985 of record CAIWTC010000028.1, read on the forward strand.
AGGCGCGTAAGATGAATATCAGCACCGGCGAGTTGGAACTTGCTATGAAACTTCAAGAGTTTTCAACTAGTGCTTGATGATTTCCGGTGTTCAATCAATTGTATTCACATCACCGGTTTCGACAATTTCTCCAACTGCGGCGCAGGCAAACACCAAACTTCCTCTTGAAAATACTCTTGCCTTAGTACAGATTTTAGAGAAATCGAATGCCGGATATAAGATGCTTGTTGACGGAAAGATTTTTCAATCTAATCTTCCATTTCCCGCGCAAGAACAGGAAGTGTTCCTTGCTAAAGTAGTTTCCACAAAACCATTTACATTGCAGGCAGATAATTTAGTTACAGCTAATCATCTGGGAAGCGGAGTTGTGTTCGGTCTGTTGAAAAAACTTGGATTAGCAGAGAATGACCGGAATGCGCTGGTTCTTGAAACTCTCCTCAAAAAGAAAAAAGCCATAATCAAGTCGCAATTCGAAAAAATTGAGAACATCGTTGACTCCAAGAATAAAATTGATGACCTTCAGGCAGCACTGCTTTGCGGCCTGTACTTTGCTCCGCCCACTGAAACCGAGGGTTTCAAAGCCGAAGGCAAATCCTTGTTTAACAGGCCAATTATTCAAATAATTGAAGAAATATTTGCCGAAATCACCAACTATTTAAGCATCCACTCAAACAGAGATACCAACCTTGCTGAGTTGCTGAAAGTTGTGTTTTTAGCGAAAGAACGGGATTCTCTAAGGAAAATTCAGAAGTATTTTGATTTTGTGGAGATGGTCACAAATCAGAAAAACAGGTTCATGTTTTTGCTCAGCGGGGAGGAAAATAAAACTGGCTCGAAAATTGCTAATCTAATAACAGAATATATGATACAAAAAGCAGTCTACAACCGTTTTGGAGTTTTTCCGGATTTCATCATAAGCAGTGCTTACAGTGGATGTGCTTTGTCTGTATTTAATCACTCAAGAGAGTTAGGAAGCTCTAAGGTGTTTATTTCCTGCGACTTGCAGAAAAATCTTGGCCCCGGAGCTATTTCACTCCGTGGAACTTTGGAAGGCAAAATGGCAAGGCTGGTTTGTTATTCAAAGTCGATTGCAGGAGCAGTAGACCTTTTCTTGAAGAAAATAGTACTCAATACAAAAGAAATAGGTTTGCAAATTTCGGTTACAGCACAGAAACACGAAAACGCTGCAGGCAGAATATCAGCGATTTCAACCGTGAACAGAAGAGTTTAATTCAACAATTAATAGAAGATTAGTAAGATGATAAACTATACTCAAAACAATAACGATGCAAATATTAAGGAAGCAGTGATTGACTTTTTAAGTCACGCTGAATCTGTCGGAGCGATAAAAGAAGATTCATCTTTTCTAAAAGAATCGATGATGAAGATGCTCTCGAAGAATCCTTCTTCCGGGTTGGAAGAATTTAACAGTGTTGCTGTTGAGTCATTAAAGAATGAAGTAAAATTAGCGGAGAAAGAAAATGGTTAAAGCAATTTATGCCGCGGCGCGTAGTCTTGAATCGAAGATGAGAAATACTGAAATAGTTGCAACAAATTTAGCGAATGTTAACTCAGTAGGATTCAAAAGACAACTGCCTTTTTCAGAAATTCTAAATCGCGAATCCGAAAAACCATTCAAACAATTATCAGATTTTTCTGATGGCTATTCTGTTGCTACTAATAATTCAATGGATGTTGCTATTGAGGGTTCAGCTTTGTTTGTAGTAAAAGATGATAAGGGGACACACCTTACAAGAGACGGAAGATTTAAAATTTCAGAAGACGGATACCTTGAAACCGCAACTCACCAAAAGGTGCAGGGCGGAAAAGGTGAGATAAATTTATATGACGCTTTGTTGGATAAAGATAAAGCCGTAACTATCTCAAAGAACGGTGAAATAAGGCTCGGAGAGACTTACATAGATACACTAATCATGGGAAAAATTACTTCCCAGGAAAATATTATCAGAGACAGCAAGCAAGGATTCACTTTCGAAAAAGGAAGTTTTGAACCTGCTGAAATAGACGACTACAAACTATCTCAGGGCTACATAGAGGAATCTAATGTTAACCCGATTCTGGAGATGGAGAGTATGATAAATCTTAATAAAGATTATGAAGCCGCCCAAAAAGTTATCGGGTATTTTGATGCAAGCTTAGGCAAGGCATCTGAAGTAGGAAGATTATAATAAGGAACAACCAATATGCCAACAAGAGCGTTAAGAACAGCAGCCTCGGGAATGTATGCACAGCAAATAAACATACAGGTTATCGCGAACAACATAGCAAACTTAAACACAAATTCATTCAAGAAGAACCGTGCAGAGTTTGAAGATTTAAGTTATCAGGAAGTAGCAGCAAATCAAAGTTCGGAACTTCCGGGCATCACTGAAAAAACAACTTCAAAAATTCAGGTCGGAAACGGTGTGCAGCTTTCTTCGACACAAAAAATGTTTACTCAAGGCGGCTTGCAGCCTTCGGGAAGTCAGTTGGATATTGCACTTCAGGGTGACGGATTTTTCCAGATTAGAAAATCAGATGGTACAATTGTTTATACGAGAGATGGTGCATTTAAGATTTCTTCTGAAGGCTCGTTAGTTACTCCGAGTGGTTATACAATGGAGCCGGGATTGAAAGTTACGGGAGATACTTCTGCGCTTTCAATTTCAAAAGAGGGCGTTGTAACTATGTCTGATGTCAACGGGGCGACGACTGAACTTGGCAGAATTGAACTTGTTAAATTTGTAAATCCATCAGGATTAAGTGCCTTGGGAAATAACCTATATGGTGAAACCCCTGCTTCCGGTCAACCGATAATTGGAACCCCAGGTTCAAACGGATATGCGGAATTATATCAGGGCTTTTCAGAGTCTTCAAATGTTGATATTGTCGAGGAAATGGTTGCAATGATTACTGCACAAAGAGCTTATGAAATTAACTCTAAAACAGTAAAAACTGTTGAAGCAATGATGGAAATGGCTAATAATCTAAAGCGTGGCTAATATGAGCCATAATGCTCTTTTTAGCGTGCTTTTGATTCTCAGCTTGACTCCAGCGGTCTTTGGGAATTATAGCCTTGTAACACAAAAAGAGCAAAATACTTTGTTTGGGGACGAAAAAAGGACTAAGCTTTTTGACGAGGAATTGAAGTTTTATCTTCAGGAAAAGCTTGCTGAATATAGCTCTTGGGTTATAGATGAGGTTGCGTGGGGGAAAAAAGTGGAAAATAGCGAATATTCAATCGATAACAGTCGGAAATTCATCTTAAATGGAGCTTTTGGCTATATACCTGTGTTTGTAAAATCATCCTCCGGACAATTAAAGACAATTTTAACCGTCAGGCTAAAATTAACCATTAAAGGACTTGTCTCTAAAAAGGAAATCAAAGTAAATACCGACTTTGATGCATTAGATTTTGAATTAAAAGAAGTAGACCCCGTAGGGCTTCATGGACAAGTAATCTCAGATTTTAGGGAATTGACAAAATACCGCTCCAAAATGTATATTAAAGAAGGTTCCTGCCTAACCGAACAGATGGTTCGCGGGCGTGCCTTGATAAAACATGGCGAACCGGCAACTTGCTACATCAAAAAAGGGGGAATTGTGGTATCATTTGATGCTATTGCATGGGAAGACGGCTGTTTTGGGGAAATTATCCGCTTTATGACCAAAGATAAAAAACTTTACCGCGCTAAAATTGAGTCAGTAGATTCCGCCAAAATCGTCGAATAATAATTGGAACAATTATTGAAGTATAATGATAGATTATAGAATTAATATATGAAAACAATTACAAAAATATCGTTTATATCACTAATGATGATTGGAACATGCTTTTCTCAGGACATGAGAAGAAATGCATCTTCATCATTGTTTTCCGACTACAAGGCCTGTAACATAGGTGATGCAATTACAATATTTGTTGTGGAATCATCTGCTGCATCTAATCAGGCAGAAACACAGGCGGGACGCTCGAGCGACCTTTCGCTCGGAGCTTCGGGACAGGCTTCAAATACTCCGCTTCCAAAAATTGTCGGCGCGTTAGGAACAAAAAATGATTTTACCGGGAAAGGTTCAACATCATCTTCGGGAACAATCACCGCTAAGATTAGTGCTACCATAGATTCAGTTTTGGCAAACGGCGATGTCCGCATCAAAGGCAGTAGAAAAATAATTATCAACGGTGAAGAGCAATTGATACACATTAGCGGAATAGTTAGAACTTCAGACATTGCTTCAGACAACACAGTACTCTCCTATAATATTTCAGATGCAGTTATCAGTTTTGAAGGCAACGGACTTATTTCCCGTTCGCAGAATCCCGGATGGCTCACTAAATTTATCCATTGGATATTCTGAGGCAAATATGAAAATGAAAAACATTCTGATTTGTTTTGTGCTGATATCAAGCATGTTGTTCTCGCAGAGATTAAAAGATGTCGCATATTTCAAAGGTGTTACCTCTGAGCAATTAATTGGATATGGACTTGTTGTAGGTTTGGCAGGCGGCGGCGACAGTTACCGTTCAACTTTTACAGTTCAGTCAATCACCAGTATGTTAAAGAGATTTGGAATTACAGTTTCGGACATTAACTTGAGAACAAGGAATGTGGCGGCCGTAATGGTTACTGCTACAGTTAATAATTTTTTAAAGAGCGGTTCAGAGTTTGATGTAAGTGTAGCATCCATGGGTGATGCAACAAGTTTAATGGGTGGAACATTGTTGATGACACCACTCAGCGGAAAAGAGGGAACTGTTTATGGAATGTCTCAGGGCGCGGTTTCGGTAGGTGGATATGACATCAATACAGCAACCGGCGGAAGAGTAATGAAGAACCATGCATTGTCCGGAAGAATTCCTAACGGCGGCGTTATGCAGCAGGAACTGAAAAACAACGGAATGTCTGAAGGAAATGTAATAACGATATTATTAAGAAAACCAGATTTCACAACGGCGAGCAATATTTCACTAGCAATAAATACTAAGTTTAGTTCAGACTCACTATCATTAGCAATTGATGCATCAGAAATTAAAGTAAATATTCCCGCAGATAGACTTGCAAAGCTTACAACATTTTTATCGGAGATTGAAGGCGTAACAGTTGCTACAGATGTTATTGCGAAAGTTGTTCTTAATGAACGAACGGGAACTATAGTAGCAGGTGCTAATGTAAGAATTTTACCGGTTACAATTTCACACGGCAACTTAAAAATAAGTGTTGATGCGAATACACAAGTATCGCAGCCGGACGGATTTTCGCAGGGTAAAACAGTTATGTTTACTGACCTTAAACCCAAAGTTGATAGAGAAGATACAACAACGGCTATATCTATAAATGGAGCTACTAATGTTCAGGAAGTTGCAACTGCCCTGAATTCATTAAGAGTTTCGCCAAGAGATATCATTGCAATTTTCCAGGCGCTTAAAGAAGCCGGCGCACTTATAGCAGAATTAATAATAATGTAATTGTCATGCAAGAAGTTCAATTAAAAGTAACAAGCGCCGAGCATTTAGCTAAAGCAGAGATGACTCCTGAGAAAAAAACTCAGGCAGCCAAAGCAGCTAAGGAGTTTGAAACTATATTGACAGGAATGATGCTTAAGTCAATGAAGCTAACAGGCGGCGGTATGGGTGAAGAAGAAGGCGGCGGTGGCGCAAATGGAACTGATATGTTTGAGTCGTTCTTCCAAAACGGTATGTCTTCTTATTTGACTAAAGGAAACAATCTTGGATTGGCTGAAAGTATA
>CAIWTC010000029.1 GCA_903915485.1 uncultured Ignavibacteriales bacterium
AATTATGCTGCAAGTTTGATGGCTGCTGAACTAGCAAAGAAAAATGGCTACTCGCAAGTACTTTGGCTCGACGGAGTTGAACAAAAATATATTGAAGAAGTCGGAGCAATGAACATCTTCGTTGTTTTTAAAAACGAAATTGTTACTCCAAAGTTATCAGGAAGCATTCTCTCCGGAATAACCCGTCTCTCAGTTTTGGAAATCCTCCGCGATTGGGGATACACTGTAAGCGAAAGACAGTTAAGCATTGATGAACTATGCACTGAGTTCGACAAAGGAAATGTCATTGATGTTTTTGGAACAGGCACTGCCGCGGTTATCTCATCTGTAGGCGAACTGAAATACAAGGACAAAGTAATGATTATCAACAACGGTGAAGTTGGTGAACTTGCACAGAAATTATTCACTACGCTCACCTCAATACAGTCCGGCATAAGCGAAGACACCCATCAATGGATTACTTCAATAGATGTTGAAACGGCAATTAAATAAATCTTAGAAACTATTTTTAACTCGATACTTCACCCTTCTTTGAAATGAACGGTGAAGTATTTTTTTAGCAAGCACTATCTTAACACAGAACAAAACACACATGAAAAAATACATCATTCTTATAATACTACTCAACACTGCTTTTCTTTTCCCCGCGAAGCACCCCAAGAACATAATCATAATGATAGGCGACGGGATGGGTGTTGCACAGGTTAGCACTTCAGTCCTTGCAAACCCTAACTCAGCATTCAGGTTATTTAAGAACACGGGATTTTCAATTACATATTCTGCCAATAAATTAATAACAGAATCTGCAGCAGGAGCAACTGCACTGGCAACCGGATTCAAAACAAAAAACAGGAGTATATCAGTTGACACAAACGATAAGCCCCTAACAACTTTATTTGAAGTAGCAAAAAAGAAGAATATGAAATCAGGAGTTGTAGTTTTATGCTCTGTTGTTGACGCCACCCCGGCTGCATTCACGGCACATAGCCCTGACAGAAAAAACAAGTACGACATTGCTCATCAAATTCTTACAAGTGACTGCGATGTGGTTATCGGCGGCGGTCAAAAATATTTTCGCGTAGATACTTCGAAAGATGCGTTTGATGCCGATGCATTCAAATCATCATTGGTTAAGTCAGGTTACTCATTCTATCCAACCTTTGATAAACTTACTCACGCAACCGGGAAAAAATACTTCGCACTTTTAGAAAACGAGGATTTACCAAAAGCAACAGAACGGAAATATTCATTGAAAGACTTAGTAAAGAAAGCCATTGAATCTCTTAATGAATCAAAGACAGGATTTGTATTGATGATTGAAGGCTCACAGATTGACTTTGCAGGTCACGAAAATAATTCTCAGTATATGATAGATGAAGTTAAAGACTTTGCAGAGGCAGTAGGATTCGTTTACGACTTTGCTTCTAAAGATAAAGAAACGCTTGTAGTAGTAACTGCTGACCATGAAACAGGCGGCACAGGAATAACAAAAGGAAATACTGATGGTTCAAACATGGAACTTTCGTTTCTTCTAAAAGGACACACAGCATCAATGGTTCCCGTATTTTCATTCGGCCCTGAATCTGATAAATTCACGGGAATACAACAAAATAGTGATATCGGCAAGAAGTTAATGAACTGCGTAAAGGGTAAGTAAGAATTCTATTTTCTTTGGAATCCTCCCATACTTTCAGTAGTTTTCACATTCAAAAGAAATAAATTATATCGAGGTTTTTATGATAAATCCTAAAATGGAAGCAGCGCTTAATTCACAAATCAACGAAGAGTTTTATTCGTCTTTCTTATATCTTTCCATGTCAGCATATTTTGAGAGCGTCAGCCTAACGGGCTTTGCTCATTGGATGGGAATCCAGGCTCAGGAAGAGCATGCACATGCAATGAAATTTTACACATACCTGATTCAAAAAGGCGGCAAAGTAAATTTAAGAGCTGTCGCTGAACCAAAAACTAAATGGGATTCAGTACTCAATGTTTTTGAGGACACTTATGAGCATGAACAAAAAATAACTTTGCTGATAGATAATTTAGTTAACCTTGCAATTGAAGTTAAAGACCATGCAAGCAACTCTTTTCTTCAGTGGTTCGTAACAGAACAAGTCGAAGAAGAATCAAATGTTACAAAGATTATTGATGAATTAAAAATGATAGGCGATAACAGAACGGGAACATTTATGATGGACAGAGAACTCAAGCAAAGAATTTTCACTCCTCCCCCGGTAGCCTAACAGCACCAAATCGAATTATCTAACCCATCTCCGTTCACCAAGCAAAACCGGGATGAAAGAAGATGGGTTAGAAATTATATCTAAAATTATTTACCGTTCAATCCGGGCAACTGAAGTATCAACCCGCTTCCTGCCGCGCCTCCGCTAACAACACTCGGGACACTTCCATTCCACTTAGCTAATGCTTTTTCGTTAACTTCAAGTCTTCTCCACTCAATCAACGGCTGAGAAATAGAAGCAGTAAGTAATCTGTTTGCTTCTGAAGCACCTTTAGCTTTTGTGATTTGCTGCTGTGCTTCTGCTTCAGTCTGACGCAAAACATTCTCTGCTTTGATTGCGTTTTGAGTTGCTTCAATTTTTGCGTTAAGAGCATTAATAACATTCTCCGGAATACGCAGCGCTCCAACAAAACCAAACTGTTCAATAGTTATACCGAACTTAGAAATATTTGCATTTACGCGCTCTTTAACCTTTGCAAGAAATTCTTCTTTTCTAATTCCGTATAGTTCCTCAACAGAATAATTAACGGCCTCTTCGTTGAACGCATCCCTGGTAAGATTTCTCATTATTCCGTGAGTAAAATGGTCGAGGTTATCCTGACGGAATTTTACATAAAAGTCAGGAACAAGTTTTTCGGAAAGCTGATAAGATAAGTTTACATCGCCGGAAATTACTAATCCTTCCTTTGAGTTAAATGTAATTTCTTCATTGGCAACTTTTCCCTCATCAGGGCTCTTAGTCCAAATTGCTGTTTGAACAAAAACAGGGTATGTAACAATTTGAGTAAGCATGGGATTATAAAATACCATACCGGTACGAAGTGTATAACTTTGAACTCCCTTATTACCACCATACAAATCTACTTCAATTCCGGCATAACCGGGATCAATTCTTTTTGTACAGGTAACAAATAATATCAACAACACTGCAATCACCACAACAGGCGCCGCCTTGGAAATTAAACTTTTGGAAATCATAATAGTCTCTTTCAATTAATGAATTAATCTAAGTAATAAATTTGCAAAAAAATCACCTTGTGCCAAAACTAAATATTTTGGGAATACCTTTTCCCAACCAATAAAATGCAGTTGCTTTTGCCATCAAATTTACTCATCTGTGTGAGTGCATTACTCCTGCACTAAGCGAAAACCGTTATAATAGAGCCTACTATCCGGATTATTCCAATAGCGGCAAGAAGACCGACAATAACCATCCTTAAAAATCCAAGCACCGCCGCGTGCAACGCGGTATGTTCCACTTGCTGCACCTTGAGGATTTTTACTTGGACTTTTTTCATAATAATTCTTATCGTACCAATCACTGCACCACTCCCATACATTACCACTCATATCATATATCCCCAATTCATTTGCTTTTTTTTGTCCTACAGGATGTGTTTCTTCTGCATTACTATTGTTATAGAATCCCCCATACCATGCTACTGAATTGATATCGTTGCTGCCACAATATTTATATCCCTTACTTCTACTTCCTCCTTTTGCCGCATATTCCCATTCTGCCTCTGTTGGTAATCTATATTTGTTTTTTGTTTTCTTATTAAGTGTTTCAATAAATATCTGAATGTCCCTCCAACTTACATTTTCAACAGGCCTATCAGCACCCTTGAAATTACTGGGATTATTCCCCATTACATCTTCCCATTCTTTTTGCGTTACTTCATATTTCCCAATGTAAAAACTGCTCAGCGTTACATTATGTTTTGGCTTTTCATCATCTCTCCCATTATTACTACCCATTTTAAACATTCCGCCTTCAACAAAAATCATTTCGATAATATCTGCTTTTACACGAACATTATCACTTTGCACTTCAAATTTAATTTTAGGCTCATTTATGATTGGAAGGTTTTCGACTTTGCCAACAACCCTCTTATCAGACAACTCAGATACTTGAGTTTGAGGAAAAATTATTATTGTGGATAATAGGAAAATATAACACGAACAACGCATATCTAAACTAAGGTTTCTTTGTTAATTAAAAACATAAATTAAAGTTTTCTAAAGATACAACAAAATGAAACCCCTCATTATATTATAGTTCTTTTTCATAATTAATAATTCATCCGTTATAATTAAATATGCTGCTTTAAAATGTGAAAGGCATCCATGGAGGTAGATGCCTTTCATCCTAATTCGTTCCTGTGTAAGAGGCACTTCATAGGTTGTGGATTAACACACTTTTGTTTTGAAAGGTGCCCATGGAGGTAGGCACCCTTCACTCTTTTCCTAATTCATTCCATAAAAGGCATTTCATAGGTTATGGACTAACACACTCTTTTCAGCACATGAATCACCGCATTTCTTCATTATCACAATACTGCAGATAACTCAAATCTGTTCCAGAACCGTCCAAGTTACCGGAGTCTATAATTTCTATTCTTAATCCTTAAGAAATGAGAGGCGTCCATGGAGGTAGACACCTCTCGTCCTAATTCGTTCCTGTGCGAGAGGCACTTCATAGGTTGTGGATTAACACACTTTTGTTTTGAAAGGTGCCCATGGAGGTAGGCACCCTTCATTCTTTTCCTAATTCATTCCATAAAAGGCATTTCATAGGCTATGGATTAACACATTCTTTATGCCGGTAAACTGATGGTCATTCACCATTCAAAATTTACCATTCTCCATTAATAAACTATCTTGTTAAGTTCGTGATTTCCTGAAGCAGACTATCAGAGGTTGTAATAACTCTTGCGTTCGCCTGGAATCCGCGCTGAGCTACAATCATCTTTGTAAACTCAATTGACAAATCCACATTTGACTGCTCCAAACTTCCTGATTGAACAGATGTTCTTGTTGCATCTCCTGCTTCACCGACTGATGCTGCGCCTGAGTTTGCTGATACTTTATAAAGGTTATCTCCGGTTGCTACCAAGCCGTTCAAGTTGCTGAAGTTTGCCAGCATAATTTGAGCTAAGTTTTTAGATTCACCATTTGAGAACACACCCACAACATTTCCGTTGTTATCAACATTCAAGTTCAGGAGAGAGGCTGCTGCCATACCGTCCTGGCTTAAAGGTGAAAGCGTAGATTCACCGGATGTCTGCGTTACTCCGCTGAATGATGCACCGAAATCTAATTTAACGATCTGTGATGCTGCGCCGCCGGTAGGGGTAAAGTTTACGGATGGAGTAGAGTTCGTGAATGAAGTCAATGTACCATCTGTATTGAATGTTACATTTCCTGAATTCCCGGTTAACGCTCCACTTCCAGCCGGAACTGCAGCGGTCCATTTCCAATTGTTATCGGATATTTTTGTGAATTTCAAAGTTAAGGAATGTGAATTTCCTAATGAATCAAATATAGCTAATGTACCAATTGCTGCTGTGGGAATGCGGTTCGCATCTACCGAGGAACTTACTGATGTAGTGCTGGCTTTCTGAGTTACTGTTGTTGGATCAAATGAGAAATTAATTCCTTTTACAGCATCGGTAATATTTATTGCAGCTGCAGGTGCGCCATTCATGTTCACCATGGCACCTGTTGTGGGGTCAAAGGTTACCGCAGTTGGAGTTGTCGAGGAAAGAACAGTTGTTCCGGTTGAATCTTTTAATGTATATGAAAGGTCATAAGCATCTGCTCCGGTCTTTGCATATGAGGTAGCAAACACATAGCTATTTCCGTCGCTGTCATAAATTGTATTTTTATCAGTGATAGCTTCGCCTGTTAAGGTAGCACTATTCAAGTTTCCTGTTTCAGTGTATTTTTCTGATCTGGTTACAGGAGCTGAGCTC
>CAIWTC010000030.1 GCA_903915485.1 uncultured Ignavibacteriales bacterium
GGTTCATTATATCCTACTTTAACTAGACTAAATGACTCAGGTGTTGACGGCGATGCTGTCCCCGGAGATAAACTTTGGTCGAAGAAAGTTGTTTTCCCTGCAGCAACAAGTGCCGGTTTGATTGAATTCAAGTATGCATGTATGTATCCATTCGCAGATACAGTTGCCGGCGGAACTACACCTATGGATAACGAAGGTGGATTTGGCGCAAACCATACATTTACTTTGATTGTTCCTAAATCAGGCAATACAATTACCTTGTATAATGATTTTGGTGTTATGATTAGTGATGTTAGACAAATTGCTGCAGATAAGAGCGGTTTAAGTTTTGATTTAAAACAAAACTATCCTAATCCTTTCAACCCTTCAACAAAGATTTCATTTGCAATTCCACAAGATGGTTTTGTTAATTTGAGAATCTATAACATTGCAGGTCAGGAAGTTGGCTCATTAGTTAATCAGCAGATGAAAAAAGGTTCTTATGATGTATCATACAATGCTTCATCATTAGCAACCGGTGTTTATCTCTATAAACTATCAGTTGGTGATTTCTCAATGACAAAGAAAATGATGCTTATTAAGTAATTGTTTTCTTGGAAACATTTTCCAAAAGAAAAGCCGCTCTTGAAATATGGAGCGGCTTTTTTATAAAGTAATTTTTGATTAGCATTCTTAATGTCAGGGCAAGAAATCTAAAATATCCCAACTAACTATTATTCTTTATTTTCATAATTTCTAATTCATAACTCATAATTAATCTTCAATCTCCCATCATCGTTACATGCAAATCCCGAAGCAGTCCGTCCTTTAAATCATAAATCCAACCATGTAGTGCGAGATACTGATTTGTGCGCCAGGTGCTTTTAACCACATCTAACCTTGACAGATTTTTAACCTGTTCTATTACATTCAATTCACAAAGTCTAGACCACTTATCACTACCGTGCTTATGTTTGTTAAGTTCACTAGCATTTCGGTCTTTTAAATTTACGATTGGTTTAAGCCAGTCGCCAATGATTCCTTTTTCATTGTTGTCAATAGCAGCTTTTACTCCGCTACAGTTATAATGTCCACAAACTATGATATGCTTTATTTTTAGTTTTGTGATTGCAAACTCAATTACAGTCATAGCGTTTAGATCATGAAGAGGAACAATATTAGCAACATTGCGATGAACAAAAAGTTCGCCAGGCTCAAGTCCTACAATTTCATTTGCAGGAACACGGCTATCGGAACAGCCTATCCATAAATATTCAGGCTTTTGTATGTCGCAAAGATGTAAATAAAAGTTTGGGTTCTTTTCAACATTTGCTAGAGCCCATTTGCGGTTATTTCTGAAGAGACCCGGTAAATGCTTCATAGTTGTCGGCCGAAAGTAATTAATAATTTATATAAATCGAATTTCATGTATTTGAAAAATAGCAAAATTATTGTAATATTCTATTAATGTGAATTTAACATCTCATTATTAATTTGATGCAAATTAACAGTAGATTTACTAAAAAACAGCTTTTTACAGCAATGTTAAATCTTAGAAATATTTAAAATTATACTTGATTTAATGCTATTTCATTTCTATCTTTAATAGTTGTTCTAAGTTCCGTTTAGGAAGTTGTTTAAGAAAAGAAATTTAAGAAGGTAGAGAAAATTGTTACTTGTTTCAGAAGCTAAATGTTCATCAAATGAAAGTGTCTGCAGCAATATTTTTTCTGCCGGTATAATATTAAGACATAATCTTATTCTATTCACAAAAATCATAGGATTAGTATGAAGAAAATTCTGCGTTTTCTATTGTTTGGGTTATTTATTTTCTCATCGGGAATTTACGCTCAAACACCTTCACAAATAATTCCACTACAACCCGCAAAGGGATTTGTCGGTACAAATAGTACCCCGACTTACAAGTTGTTTTTTTCCCCTGATAGTTCAATTTATCTTGATTTCAGTGGCGCATTCATTCCTTCGGGTTGTTTCCTCAGGGTAGGAACATCTTCCGGAAATTACAGTAGCCAATTGCAGTTACCCGGCGGAGTCAATTTGACAAAGTTTATCCCTAAGGCTAGTCTTAGTTTGGGAACGAACCGGTACTATGCAACTGTAACAAATTCCTTATATAAAAATCTTTCAGGAATTCAGGCTGATGCTAAATCAAATTCTACAGTGCTCTATTCAAACGAAATTCAATTTGTTGTTGAGTCTCCGGATGCTCCGATTCCAACCGACCCAAAAGGAGCTACAACTGCCTCAACTCCTGTTTTTAAATGGAATGTAATATCCGGTGTGCCTGCATATTGGATAATTGTTTCGAGCACTCCGTTTTCTTTGAAGACAAGTGCCAAGGGTGATGTGTCTGTTCAAGGTGCAAATATTGTATGGGATTATCTTACAACTGACAATTTTGCAACCTATGGTCAGATTAGTCCTAACTCACCATTCACAAAATCTGCTATTCCTCTTTTCCCTGGAAATACATATTATTACACGATATTAAATCTTTATGATGCAAACGATGTTACCTTCGCAAGTACGGTGTTCGGAGGAATTACATCTTTCACTTACACGAGTGAAGTTACAATCACGGCACCTAATCCTGTCAGCCCTGAAGAAGGACAAGTATTCGCAGCTGTGAATAATATCAGATTTCAATGGGATCCGGTTCCATTAGCGAACAGCTATAGTGTTTATCTATATAATAGAGTTTCTAAATTTCAAGGCAATGACCAGGAAATTGATTTACCTGTATGGAATGGAACTACAACGAATACAGTTATAGATTTTCCGGCCAGGCAGAATTTGCTTAGAGGCAAGTACATCTGGTTTGTTGTGCCGAATAGCTCAACAGGTGCAGGTAACCAAAGTGTTAAAAAGTCATTTAATTATAATGTAACTATGAGTCCTTTCAAAGTTAGTTTGTATGATGCAAATGATAACACCCGCTCGTTAATTAATTATACGGTTCTTGTAAATTCTTCTACCGGTGGATACTCACCATCTGTTCCGTACATTGTCTCCAACAGTTCTTCGATGCAAGACAGTTTACCTTCTGATAATTATCAATTCTCGGTTAAGAAAACAGGTTTCTTTGATACTTCTTATTCGATTACGCTCAGCGGAACTTCCCCTAATACTTTGAATGTATATATAAGACAATTCCCCGCTACAGTGACAGGCAAAATTCTAGATAAGAGTGTTGGTGGTGTTGCAGTTCAGAATGCAAATGTACAGTTTACAAATATTACTACTAATACAGTTTCGACAACGACATCTAACTCAGCAGGAGAATTTACTCTCGGACTTCCACAGGCAAGTTACCGTATTATAGTAAGTAAGCCTGGATATCTTTCGCCGAGTGCTGTAACTGTAACTGTTGACCAGTCACAGGTTATTGTATCCAATCCGTTCATACTTGTTCTTGATAAAGCAACACTTTACGGAAATGTTGTCAATGATAATTCCGAACCCGTGCAATTAGCGGTCGTAAAAGCGACTAAGGGAACAGTTGTTCAGGAACAAACAACAAATGGAAATGGTAACTACTCATTCCAGTTGTCCTCAGGGGCGTGGGTAATTGAGGCAACTAAGTCAGGCTTTATTTCTCCAAATCCACAGACGGTCAACTTGGTTCAAGGTGATAATTTGCAGAATCAGAATGTTATTTTGATACCTCGCGCAAATCAACTTACCGGAACAGTTTATAAAATAATTTCAAATGGCTCTGCCACCTCACAGGCTCCTTTTGCAGGCGCTTCTGTTACTGCCACTCCAACAAGCGGTCAGGCAACAACAGTAGTTACATCTTCAAACGGACAATACTCCTTTAGTTTGAGGACTGGTTCTTATACTATAAGTACAGTATCACAAGGTTACACAGCGAATAAATCTTCGCAAGTAACGCTTGGTGTTGGGCAAACATTAGCGGGAATGGATTTTACCCTGACCCCGAATCCAAGCAGTGTCTCCGGAATAATTACTGAAACAGACGGAGCTCTCTTATCAGATGCACTGATTTCTAATGGAACAGTCAGCACCTCATCACTTCCCACGGGTAGTTTTCAACTTAGTTTACCATCGGGTTCACATACTTTAACAGTAACTAAACCCGGTTATATAACTCCGGAAACAGTTTCGGTTACATTGGTCCCGGGACAGGCGCTTTCAGGAATTAACTTTATCCTGGATCCAAATGCCGCGTCCATATCCGGCTCAGTATCAAGTATCGGAAATTCAGTTGCGGGTGCAACAGTAACTGCAGTTAAAGGAAGTACAAAAACTACAGCGCTTACGGATGCATCAGGTAATTTTAATCTAAGTGTTCAGCCGGGTTCTTGGACTATTGCTGCAACCAAGCAAGGATTTTTAGGCTCATCAAGTGAAACTTTTTATATTGGTGCAGGGCAGACCAGCGCTAATCATAATTACTCAATCACCCCAAACACAGGAGTAATAAAAGGCGTTGTTGCCACTGGCGGTTCACCACTTACGGGTGCAACTGCGATAGTTAAAGATATTAATAACAATGCAATTTCATTTTCGACTTCTACCGATGTCAAAGGTGAATTTTCGCTTACAGTTCCTGCAGAGGCATCATATTCTCTAAGTATATCTCTAACGGGTTACACTTCTTACAGTAATTCTCCTATTGCAGTTACAAAAGCAGGTGAAGTTAAAAGTGTGAATGCTCCGTTGAATCCAGTACCGGCCTCTATTACAGGATTTGTTTTTGACAACCAAAAAACAGGGCTTTCGCAGGTAAAAGTATATTTGATTAATTCATCATCGCAAGTGATTGACAGTACAACTACTTCAGTTACAGGCGCGTATGACATGGGTTCATCAGCGGGTACATATAAGCTAAGAGCTTATCAGCCCGGTTATACAACTGATGAAGTTACCCTAAGTATAAGTCTCGGGCAGACTTTAACCGGGATTGATTTTAAGATTTCTCCAAACTTTGCATTGTTTACAGGTAAAGTTAAAGATGATTCAGATAATCTTCTTTCAAATGTACTTATTTCGCTTAGTGCCCCTAACTCAGGAGGTACAGTTCAATCAGTTACTGACGGTTCATTCTCAATCACACAATTGATTGGAAATACTTTTGTTCTTACAGCCAAGAAAAGCGGATATTCTGAATATATAGATAATGCCTACAAAATAAGTGATGGCGAGACTAAGAGTCTTAATATAGCACTTGTAAAATTAGTAGGTTCGATTTCAGGAACAGTAAAGGATGCAGGAAACAATTTAATTTCAGGTGCATCAGTTTATGCTCTTGACACGACATCAAAAACAACTTATTCTACTATAACTGATGCAGTTGGAATATATAAATTTAGCAGTTTGGCATTGGGTACATATTCTGTTTCGACAGTTAAGGAAAACTATTCGTCTTCTTATGTTGAAACCGTTACACTGGCCCTTGGTTCGCAGACTAAAACGGTATCTATATCGGACTTAGTGAAGAACACAGGCACAATATCAGGAAAGTTAACTGATTATAAAAATAACCCAATATCTTCTGCATCTATTTCAGTAAGAGGTTCAAAAGGTTCCGGAAGTACACTCACAGATATTAACGGTAACTTTACTATCCTTGATATGTTTAACGACAGTTACCTGGTTACCGGGCAGAAAAAAGGTTTTGTTACTGATTCCACAATTATGACCACGAACACAGCAGGCGTATTAAAACTTAATGTCAGCAATGTCAAAATTAGCGGAACAGTAGTTAATCAGGCAGGCAGCCCTTTAGGTTTTGCAGTTACTGTGAAAGCAGTCAGCGGGCAGACAACACTTACAACAACAAGTGGTTTGGACGGAAGTTTTTCGTTCGATAACGGAAGTCAGGGTGCTGCTTATAATGTTTTCTCCGAATTATTTAAGGATGGTTACACAAACGATGATAGTTCATTCACTGTTCCATCCAGCGCAACTTTGTTCTCCGGAATAAAAATAGTTGTGGTCGTATCGAAATCATCGATATCAGGAAAAGTTACAGAAACATCATCAGGTGCGGGTATTGCAGCAGTTTCAGTTAATCTGAAAAATACTTCAACCAATACAGAAGTAACTGCTCTATCAAACTCAGACGGAAGTTATTCTGCCGGTTATTTAATGAACGGCAACTATACTATTACTCCTTCAAAGTCCGGGTATGTTTTTAGCCCCGCTTCTGCATCTTCGACAGTTGCAATTGAGGGAAGCAATTCGGTGTCCTTTACCGGCGATAAAAAAGTTGGTACGGTAATTGTGAATACAACAGATGCAGTCTCGGCTGCTGTTATGGATTCTGTATCGTTGAACTTGGTAAGCAAGGACAGTAAGTATTCCTTTACTGGATTAACCGCTTCCGGGACTTATACGTTCAAAGATGTACCTAATGGAGATTATGTTCTTCAGGCAAGCAAGAATTTATATTCTTCACTGAATACCCCTGTGGATATTACTGTGACCACGGGTTCTTCCGCAACTAAGAATCTTTCGCTCAAGAAA
>CAIWTC010000031.1 GCA_903915485.1 uncultured Ignavibacteriales bacterium
GCGGTTATCAGTCCAAACAACCGGGTTAGCTAAAAGTTTTACCCATGAAGGTCTTTGATTGAAAACACCGTACATAAAATGCAGAACAGTAGTTTCAGTAATTGGATGCGAGATACCTATTCTTGGTGAGAATGCGTAACGAAGAGGTGTCCTTTTGTACCCGGGACCGGATCCATCCTGACGATACCCGACTAATCCTGTTTTGCCGGCATTGCCCGCTGTATATTGAGAAATCATTAAAGGGTCAAAGAAGTTTGCAGAAACATTTTTGTTCGCATTGAAAAAGTCAAATCTTAAACCGGCATTTAAAACCATTCCGCCGATTTCAATCTTATCCTGGAGATAAGCAGCGCCTTCATACGGTCTATTATTTATTCCTACGATATCATTTACTTGAGCGTACGGAGTCTGTGAGGCTATGTTATTTCCTTCATGCGTAACTGTTTTAATATTGTAATATGAAAACACGATGCCTGCCTGAACTAAGTTAGCTTTGTTTAGCTGACTTGTAACATCGGTCTTAAAGCTATATGTTTTTGAATTTGATTCACTTCTCCAAATATCTCCTGGTGAGCCCCATCGTTCTGTACCATAGATAGATGATGTTGGAGGATTGCCATATCCAGGTACAGGAATTCCATACCACATTATGGTATCGCTCTGGCGGGCCAAATCATCCCAAGTCCCGGTGATGTACGGATTTTTGAATATATTCGTATCTAATCTGAAAACATTAGCAGTTTGAGCTATGTCTCTAAAATCCAAATTATATTTAACTTGAGCAAACTGAACTGCACTTTCCATAAAAGTCTGCGCACTGAAAGTTTTTTTCATTTTTAATTGGAAGTTTTCCATTTGAGCGCGTTCGGGAGGTCTGATAGTAGTATTTCCTGCATTACCCGCACTGCTTCCGTTATTTGAAGGACTGGACATCCAAAACTTAAATTTATCATAAGGGTCGCTGATATAAGGAAGTGCTTGTGAGGAGATATCGTTAACATTTGTCTCTGAAGACTGATAGTTTGTACGAGGGTCGCCTGAGTTGACAAACTTTGTGAACATGCCATTTACACTGAAAATCGTATTTTCCGGTGCCACCCATTCAAGTGAACCTTGGAAAGTCATATCAGGGTTATACTTTAGCGCAGATGGATAAATATTAACACCCTGTTTATATCTGCCGGATGCCAAGAAACTTAAATTCTCCATTATTGGACCATAAAGAGTTATTTCGCCTTCATAATCAGTGCGGTTTGCATAATCAAACTGCTGAAAACGGCTGTTGTCATTGACAAATGATTTCCACCAATTTCCCATAGCCTGAGGAATAAGTGAATCTGCTACTCCTGCTTTATGAAAAGCATTTATAAACGCTGTGGGGACTGGATTACCTTTTTGAGATGCATCAGTTGCAGTCATGTACTGAGTTCTCCAGGATTTAGCAGTATCCCAATAATCTGCAGTAGTCATTGTAGTGTGGAAAACATCACTTTTGTCGTAAACATTTCTACCCCAGTGGTATTGCCCTGCAGGTCTGGTTTTATATGTTCCGACTGCATGAATTCTGTCAGTAGCTTTTTTTGTCACAATGTTAACAATTGAACCGTTTGCCTGACCATATTCAGCATTCCATCCGCCTTTAAGAACTTCAACTTCCTGAATTGTTGACATATTGACCGATGAAAAGTTTGTATTTGAACCTCCGTCGCGTAAATCAATACCGTCCATTCTGTAAGCAACATCTCCGCCGAAACTTCCGCGAATACCGCCGTTAATGTTGGAAGAAGCATCATCAGAGATAACATCTGATAGATTTTTACCCCAGGCATTCGCGATGTCATTACCTGATATTCTGCTTTTACTTCCGGTATTATCTAACTCAACTTTAGGTTTTTCTGCAACGATTATTACATCGCTTGTCTGTAAAGCGGTTTCAACAAGTGAAAACTCAACGCGTGAGGTTTGTCCGATTTGGACAAGTACTTCGGTTTGTGTAATTTTTCCGTAGCCAATCATGGATGCTGAAAGACTATGAACTCCGGGGGGAACATTAATAATGAAATAATCACCATTTGCATCAGTTCCGGCACCAAGTTTGGTTCCGTTTACCGTCACAGTTGCACCGACTAAAGCCTCTTTTGTTCTTTTGTCAATAACTTTTCCGGCTACTTTTCCTGTATTATCTGCTAAAGTGATACCAAAACCAACCATTAATAAGCAAATAGCCGTTATTAAGCACTGCCTCATCGAACCTCCAAAATTTGCATAAAATTATCCTGTTTAACGCTCAAAATTGAAAATAAACTTTGCAAATTTACATTTAAATAATAGTGTATAAAAGATAATAACCGTTTGATACAGGTTAATTAACGTTAATTTTGCGATAATTGAGCTAAATTAGAGGTATTTCAAACAATTGCCAGTCTAAAAGTAACCCGTAAAACAAGCCTGAAATGCTAATATTTTTACATAAAATCAATATATTTACATATTATTTGAGAACTATAATTCCCGCAAAAATGATTTAGACTATCAGGTTAATCTTTACACAAATTATTTGTATTTAGGAAACTAATGGATTTCCATTGTATAATTTGAGTGTTAATTGTATAAATAACTTAGATAAGAAGATATTCTATTAAGTACTTAAAACTAAGATTGAATGTCCCGATTTATTTAGTTACTTTACTATTATATAAAGTAAAATTAGAATTAATTGAATGTTTTAATTTTGGGGGAGTTACTTTCCTCAGTTCATCTCATTGTTTCATTAGAGTTTGTTATGTTGAAGAAAAAAGTTTCTGTTTATTCCTTACTTGCCATTGTTTTTACGGCAAGTCTGTGTGTATATTTTGTCACCGCCTATTTTTATAACCAAAAGCCTGAAGACCCACTCGAAAAAGAGCATACAAATTATAAAATTACTCGGATGCAAGGGAGTAAATTTATAAAACCTCTGGTTTCAGCGAAACCAGTTTCTGAATCCGGCAAGTTTAGTGACATTAAGAAATCAGTTACGGACATAATCAATAGTTATAAAAACAAGTCTCTCATTTCCTCAGCTTCAGTTTATTTCCGCGACTTTGACCAATCTGACTGGTGCGTTGTTAATGAATATGATAAATATATGTGCGGATCGCTTCTTAAAATTCCGGAACTTATAGCATTCCTCAAAATGGAAGAGGCGCATCCCGGAACGCTTGATAGAAAAATTGCATATAATCAACTTCTGACATCTGATAAAACTCAAAGAATAAAATCCAAATCAGTAGTTATGGGGCAAGTGTACTCGATTAAAGAATTACTTGGTTATATGATTGAGTATTCAGATAACAACGCAACGATGCTTCTTAATCAGAACTTAGATGTAAATGTGTTTAAGAAAGTTTTTACTGACCTTGGATTAGCGCCTGTCGACTGGAATGCTAAAACTTATTATTTGACTGTAAAAGACTGCTCAATATTTTTAGAATCGCTGTACAATGCTTCATATCTTACAGTCCCCCACTCAGAATTTGCCGTTGAACTTTTAAGTAAATCAGATTATTCAGACGGAATTTTAAAAGTGATACCCAACGAAAATTTGAGAGTAGCACATAAATTTGCAGAGGCGGGCACTGACCTGGATAAAGAATTGCACGAAACAGCTGTATTTTACATTAAAGACAATGCATACTTGCTAACAATCATGACAAAGGGAAATTCAAAAATCGAACTTCCTGTCCTCGCAAAGGCAATTCAGGAAATTTCCGGTAAAGTTTATAGTGGATTAACTTCCCTCAACTAACTATAACCGCAAAAAAAAAGGTACAACAATTATGCTGTACCTAATTCAAAATTAAGATAGTGATACTTTAATTATCTTGCCATCCATGCACCGTCTATAACGAGGACATGTCCGCTGATATAGTCTGATGCCGGCGAGGCAAGAAATACCGCTGCCCCTTGAATATCCTTAGGTGTTCCCCATCTCCCCGCAGGAATTCTTGCTAAAATTGCTTCTGACCTTTCTGAATCAGCCCTTAAAGCGGTCGTGTTATTCGTAGCCATGTAACCCGGAGCAATTGCATTAACAGTAATGCCTAGCTTAGTCCACTCATTAGCAAATGCTTTAGTTAACTGAGCAATAGCACCCTTACTTGCCGCATACGAGGGGACCAATATTCCGCCTTGAAATGCTAATAAAGAAGCAACATTAATTATTTTTCCATAGTTTCTCTTTACCATATCTTTTGCAACCAACTGCGAAAGTAAAAAAGGAACTTTAGAATTAAGGTACATAACCTCATCCCAGTCTTTTTCAGAAAAATCGATAGCAGGAGTTCTACGAATTATTCCGGCATTGTTTACAAGTATGTCAACTTTGCCAAACAATGCAATAGCCTTATCGAAAACTTCCTGGGTGGCGCCTTCAAGCATCAAGTTAACAACCAATTGCTCGCACTTACCCCCGATTTTTTTAATTTCTTCAGCAGTTTCATTTGAAGCGACATAATCAACGAGCAATACTTCTGCACCTGAGGCAGCCAGTCCAATAGACACTCCCTGCCCAAGGCCGGTACTTGAACCAGTGACAATCGCAGTTTTCCCGGTAAGGTCGAACATGTTTAACATATTTATTTCCTTTTTATTAATAGGCCGAAACAGAGTTTCGACCTACATATGTAGA
>CAIWTC010000032.1 GCA_903915485.1 uncultured Ignavibacteriales bacterium
ATCGAAGATCAAGCTATAAATACTTATCATACTTGTAAATATGTAACAAAATTATTGACTCAATTTGACTCAATTATTATTACTCACGGTAACGGACCTCAAGTAGGAAATATTCTACTCAGGAATGAAGCCGGTTTCCGTAATTTTAATATACCAAAAATGCCTTTGGATATTTGCGTTGCAGATTCTCAAGGCGGCATCGGTTATTTAATTGAACGGCAGATGAAAAATGTTTTGCAAGAAGAAAACATTTCAAAAGAAGTAGTTACATTAATAACAGAAGTCCGCGTAGATACCGCTGACCCTGCTTTCCAAAATCCAACTAAACCTGTCGGAAGTTATTACACTTCGGAAGAAGCAAAAGAACTTTCAGAAAAACACAGTTGGAAGTTTAAGGAAGATGCACGGGGCAGAGGTTGGAGACGCGTAGTGGCTTCACCAAAACCGGTTGAAATTCTAAACCGTAAAGTTGTATCCACCCTTTCCGATATGGGCTTTATCGTTATTGTTTCAGGCGGCGGCGGAGTGCCTGTATATCTTGATTCTAATAATAAACTTCAAGGCATTGATGCGGTTATCGATAAAGATTCTGCGGCTTCCTTGTTAGCTTCCGAAATACATGCAGATGAATTATTTATTCTAACTGACATCAAACAGGTTGCAATTAATTACAGAAAAGAGAATCAGGTAAACTTAGGCAAGGTAACACTTGCTGAAGCAAAAAAATATCTTGCCGACGGTGAATTTGAGGCAGGCAGCATGGCACCTAAAGTTGCGGCAGCAATCAACTTCCTTGAAAACGGCGGAAAGCGCACAATTATAACCGATGCATCAGCCCTTGATGATATCGAAAACGGAACTCAAATAATTAACTAAAAACGGAGCACTTTACTATGGCTGTAAATATGAAGGGTAGAAGTCTCATCTCTATCAATGACCTTACTCATGAAGAGATTTGGCAGATATTCGATTTAACTAAAACATTAAAACTTAACAGACTTTCCGGTGCACCGCATCGTTTACTTGAAGGTAAAAAACTTGGAATGATATTTTCAAAACCTTCGACGCGTACACGCGTTTCATTTGAAGTAGGCATCTATGAATTGGGAGGAATCGGTTTATATTTTGGTCCCACAGACTTACAGTTAGGTAAAAGCGAAAATATTTCTGATACGGCAAAAGTTCTTTCACGGTACCTTGACGGTATTATGATTAGAACATTTGCTCATCAGGATGTGATTGATTTAGCCCGCTATGGTTCAATTCCCGTGATTAACGGTTTAACTGATTTACTTCACCCTTGCCAGGGATTAACTGACCTATTCACAATTCTTGAAAAGAAGGGAAACCTTAAAGGATTAAAACTTGCTTTCATTGGCGATGGAAATAATGTTGCGCACAGCTTATTAAACGGCTGTTCAAAAACAGGTATGGACATAACAATAGCATGTCCTAAAGGTTATGAACCTGACAAGGATATCGTAGCAGGTGCGATGGCTAATGCAAAATATTTTAATTCTAAAGTTGAGATTTTGAATGACCCTAAAGAAGCCGTTAAAAATGCAGATGTAATTTATACAGATGTATGGGCAAGCATGGGACAGGAAAAAGAAGCGGCAGAGCGGAAAAAAATATTTATGAATTATCAGATAAATCAAGAATTAGTTAAACTTGCGAAAGATGATTACTTATTCCTTCATTGTTTGCCTGCGCATCGCGGTGATGAAGTTGTGAATGAAGTAATCGACTCAGCTAACTCAGTGGTATTTGATGAAGCAGAAAACAGACTACATGTTCAAAAAGCTATTATGGCTTTGTTGCTGTAATTTGTCTTCTTAGATAAAATTAATTTACGCTTCTCTGTAAAAGGAGAAGCATTTTTATTTTAAATGCATAGCTTTAATTTTTCCCGAAATCGCGTTCAAGCGAAACCTTACGGAGTATCCAAATTCCAGGAATCATTGCCAAGAGTATCCATCCGAAGAACATTTTGTATCCGATTAACTCCTGAAGTTTTCCGCTAAAGAGCCCCGGTATCATCATACTTAATGCCATGAAGCCTGTACATAAAGAATAGTGCACAGTCTTGTACTCCCCTTCTGCAAGATAGAGCATAAAAATCATGTAGGCGGTAAAACCAAATCCATACCCGAACTGCTCAATAGCCGCGCAGATATTTATTATTATAAAATTAGATGGCTGATAAATAGCTAAAAGAAGATAAAGTAAGTGTGGGATATTAATTGCTAAGAACATCCACCACAGCCAATATTTTAATCCTTTTTTTGAAACTGCAATTCCGCCGCTCACACCGCCGATTATCAGGCTAATGACTCCAACAGTTCCAAACACAAAACCAACTTTTTCCGTTGTAAGTTCCAACCCACCGACGCTTCGCTTATCCATCAAAAAAAGCGGTGCAATCTTTAGCAGTTGAGCTTCACCGAATCTGTAAATCAACAAGAAAAGCAAGGCCCATAATATTCCGGTTTTTTTAAAGAAGGCTTGGAATGTTTTAAGAAATTCATTTTTGAGCTGCTTGAAATTTATACTCTTTGAAATATCCTTTTTTGAATAAGGAAGAAACATCGTGTGGTAAAGAGTGATAAGTGCAAATAACAATGCAGCCAGGTAGAATGTTGTTGCCCAAGCTTCTGCCGTGACTTTACTTCCAATAGCAGATGAACTTTCGAATGTACCGGCAATCATTATCATCACTCCCTGCCCTGTAATCATTGCAATTCTGTAAAATGTACTTCTGATACCAACAAAAAATGACTGTTGATTTTCATCTAAGGAAAGCATATAAAATCCGTCAGCCGCTATGTCATGCGTTGATGAGCTGAAAGCTACAATCCAGAAAAGACAAAGTGATATTTGAAACCAAAAAGAGGCAGGGATAAAAAAACCTAACAAGCCAAGTGAGCAGCTTATAGCAATTTGAAGTACCACTATCCATTGATGCTTTGTTTTGATTAAGTCAACGATAGGACTCCAAAGAGGTTTAAGAACCCAGGGAAGATAAAGCCAACTTGTATAAAAAGCGATTTCAGAATTTGAAAGCCCCATCCGTTTATAAAAAACTACCGAAACATTATTAACGATGATGTAAGGGATTCCTTGCAGGAAGTAGAGGGTCGGGACCCATAGCCATGCTTTATGGAAATTATTCCCGGGCTTCATTAGTATCTAAAATTTTTTGAGTTTCAAAATTTTAACTTTAGATATTACTAATTCGTCTCATTGCAAGAAGAACAGCACCGAACGCAGGACTACTTTTGGCTCCTTTAATTCTGACATCGGGGAATATTTCCGATATTTTTGTCCGAAGCATTTTTGAAAATATATTATCATTAGTAATCAAGCTTCCGCTGAAACAAACTTCAAGATTTTTTATGGCGATTTTTCTTTCCATTGTACGGATATGGAGGATTAGCTCGTCTACTTCTGAAGTTACTATTGAAAGTGCACATGAATCTCCCTGCTCTGCTGCCTGAAGAACAGCACGCGAAACCGAGGCAATGTCAAATTCACTGCTGAACGCTGCGGTTATCAAGTCATTGATTGTAGTGATTTGATGATTAGTTTGAACCAGATTTGTAATGAGTGTAGGTTCGCCGCGTCCGTCCAACTGATATGCAACAGCTTTAAGACCACGCTTACCTAACTGATATCCGCTGCCTTCATCACCGATGTTTCGTCCAAAACCTCCGATTCGGTAGAGTTTATCTTTCTCATCCTTACCGAACATTATTGAGCCGGTTCCTGAAATGAGTATGCATCCCGCTCCGCTATTGAAAGCGCCTTCAAGTGCAATTATTGCATCACTCTCGACAAAAACATTTTTGAGTAAAACATTTGCCTCAACTGCCGCTGTTTTTACGCCTGCTTCAAATAGTTGCGCATCCTGCCGTCTTCCCGCGCCTGCAGAACCAATTAGGACAGCATCTATTTGATTATAGTTAATATTCGTTTTTTCTTTGCACTGCTTAACAAGTTCAATAACTGTACGGCTTGCAGTTTCAATGCCAATAGTCAGGGTGTTTGTTGGTCCGCCTGTACCTTCAAAGAGTTGTTTTTTATTTTCGTCCACAATAACACATGACGATTTTGTACCACCGCCATCGATTCCGATATAATATTTCATTTTAAATCAATTCCAATTTTGAAGTATAAAGATAAGTAGAATTTTGAGAAGGGAGCAACTAATTATTATAAACTGGGGAGAAACATGATCAGTAAAAACATTACAATGACTGCACCAAGTATAATACTAACAGCGCGAATTAACTTTTTTCTTTTTCTTTTTAGGGTAGCTTCTCTATTCGTGTCACTGTAGTCACGAACATGATCTCCGTCACCGTAGTTCCAGCTATTCATGGATTATATATTCAATTATTATATTTAACAACATCACTCATTTATTGAATGTGGGCAGGGAGGGAATTGAACCCCCGACACATGGATTTTCAGTCCATTGCTCTACCGACTGAGCTACCTGCCCGAACTATTTTAGAAAACAAATATAATTATTTTTTTTGAAAATGAAAAATGTTTTATGAAACAATTTGGGTATTTAGTGCAATTTCTTCTAGTATTGACGAGACCTTTAAGCAAGATACCATATTTCCACTAAAGACTATCGCCTTGCCCTTTACATGCACCTCAAAGGCAAATGAACGCGCCTGCTCATAAGAACAGCTTACCGCCTTTATTAACTGATTGATAACCTCATCAAATGAGTGCTGATCATCATTAAAAAGTACTACCCTTGATTCAAAACCTATCCCGGTATTTTCTTCAACTTCTTTTTCGAATAAGGGTTTATCATCGTTATTAATATTATTCATGGTTCTAAAATAATTATTTTGAGAGATAAAATAAAACTTTATTATTTAGTTATATTTCGATTAGCTTTTTAATTTATTAAGATTTAATAATTATACCCTTAAATATAAGATGAACATTGCTGTTTGTATAAGCGTTGTGCCTGATTCAGGAGCAAACTTATCCCTCGCTAATTTTGGGAATACTGTTTCCTTTGAGAATATCCCTATTGTTATGAATCCTTTTGATGAGTATGCAATAGAAGAAGCAATCCGAATTAAGGAACGAAGCGGAGGGAATGATGTTATTCATGTAATAACAATCGGCAACTCTTCAGCAGTAAACATTTTAAGAAAAGCCCTTGCCTTGGGCGCAGACTTCGCACATCATATTAACGGTGACAATTTTATTGATTCAATCTCCATAGCCAAAATACTTGCCGGGAAAATTCAGGAACTCTCCTGTACGGTTGTACTGATGGGTAAGCAATCAATCGATTATGAAAATGCTGTAGTTGGACCGGCAACCGCACAAATACTGGGAAATAACTGCATTACTTCATGCACGAAAATATCAATAGACGGTGAGTCTGTTATTGCGGAAAAGCAAATACAAGGAGGAACACAGATGATTGAATCCTGCCTCCCAATTGTTTTAACTGTAGAAAAGGGACTTAACTCACCAAGATTTCCCACACTAAAAGGAACTTTAGCCTCTAAAAAGAAAACTATTGCCGTAACTTCAGCGGAACCCGGGAACACATCTTTAGAGCAACTTAATTTGGAAGCGACCGCTGAGAATCGCCATCTGCAGATATTACCAAACGATGAAGCTTCAATTTCATTGGTTGCAAAATTGATTGGTAGAGAGACCGGACTTAAATAGTATGTTCACAAGTTTAACTTTTATTCTCGAACATTCAAATAATACTATTAAGAAGTCGTCTTTGGATGCCTGTGTAGTTGCCAAGCAAATTGCTGTTCAGAACAATCTTACTTTTAATGCAGTACTCATAGGGAACACCGGCATAGATATTATCCCGCTTAATAAAATGGGGATTGATAGATTATTTCATTTAGTTCCTAAAGATTATGTTGAGCAAACCCCTTTTGGTGCAAGAAACGGCATTATAAAAGTATTAGCGGATAAACAGCTAAATCTGATTGCATCAGCACATACAGCATTCAATTCAGAACTTGCCGGCTACTTAAGCATTGCAAAAGATGCAGATATTATCACTAATTGTTTCGATGTTCATATCAATGAGAACTCAATATCAGCTTCACGCCATGTTTTCGCAGGAAGATTCAAGGAGACACTTCAGACATCTAAATCGAATGTAATTTTAACTTTGCGGGCAACCAAAGGTGAAATACCCCATTATGAAAATAAAATGCAGTATGAGCAGCACATAATTGAAAGTTCCGCAGAAAAATGCAAAATAATTGAAACTAAACATTTCGATAAAATTGTTGATATTGCAGATGCAAATATTTTAATTGTCGGCGGCAAGGGAATGCAGAGTGCGGCAAATTTTAATTTACTTGAAGAACTTGCCTCATTGTTAAATGCAAGTGTCGGTGCATCCAGGGATGTTGTTGATGCAGGGTGGAGACCCCAGTATGAACAAGTCGGTCAGACAGGTAAAACCGTATCCCCCGCAATATATGTTGCGTGTGGAGTCTCAGGTGCGGTTCAGCATATTGCAGGCATGAGGAATTCGAGAATAATAATTGCTATCAATAAAGATGAGACTGCTCCCATATTTCGGGTAGCACATTACGGCATAATCGGAGATGCCATAGAAGTTTTGCCCCGGTTAATAAAAGAATTAAGAAATAATTTATAAGGTTTTAAATTGAATAACATAGAATGTGAAATACTAGGTCTTTCACAAGGCTCTACAGGAAGTCAATCAGGAGCGTTCGCACTGCTCCTTAAAGAAGTTGAAGGTAACAGAAGACTTCCTATTTTGATTGGTACTTTCGAAGCACAGGCAATTGCTTTGGAGCTTGAGAACATACACCCGCCCCGCCCTTTAACACATGATTTACTAAAAATCCTGCTTGATAATTTGGGTGCAACATTAATCAATGTTGTGATAACAGAATTGCGTGATAATACTTTCTTTGCAAAAATTGTGCTCGAGGTATCTGCATTGACGAATGAAATAGACTGTCGCCCTTCTGATGCAATCGCATTAGCCTTACGGGCAAACGCGCCAATATTCGTATCCGAGTCAGTTTTGGATTCTGCGGGGGTTATCCCATTCAACGAAACCACGGAGAGCGAAACTGAGAGTGAAAAGCGGAAGGGATTATTCGACGAAGTTCCATCGTTTTCAAGAGAGGCCAAAGTTGCTGCTCTTCAGGAAAAATTACGCCAAGCGATTGAAACTGAAGATTATGAGCGGGCTGCAAAAATCAGAGATGAGATAGAAAAACTTTCGGGCTCTAACTAGACTGTTTATCTTCGGTAAATACCACTTTGCCGATTTGACACTCTTCACATCGTTCTTTAGAGCAGAATGACCTAAAAAGTTCAATCAACCCCTGATAAATAACTGATTTCTTCCAGGTTTTTGCCAGATGCAGTGCATCTGCCATTTCCGTCACGAGTGCATTGTCAGAATCGCAAGCTATATTGGTATATAAAGCCAAAGTTTTGTTTGCAAATTTTGGCTTATCAAACATTTCGAAGTAAACATACATAAACGGAGTTACTACATTCACAAAGATTTCATCTGCCCTGCTTATCCCCAGAAAGTAATTGATGCTTTCATTTGTCTGCTTTTCAAATGAGTAATGTTTTTTCCAGAAACCTTCGCCTTTAATTATAAGTAGATTGCGAACAAGATTTTGCAGTAACTTGAAATCGTGAATTTCATAAAATTTCTTTACTATTTTTTCTATTAGGTCTTCATATAGCAGTTTATAAACAATTTTACTTCCCGCTGCAATACGGATAGTCGGAAAGTTTTGAGGCCGTTGCTTAAAGAAATGCCAGTCAGTTGAATCGAACCTCTTGCCATCATATTGCGAAAAATGTTTAATAGAGCTTTCCGAAATCTTTCTAACATAATCTAAAACTTCCGAATTTTTAATTTTACTTTCATCCGGGACAAGCCCGCTGATAGAAAAATAAAACCCTTCCAACTGCTCAACAAACTCTTCCTTTTTAAGTCCAAGCGATTCGATGTAATTAATATTTACAGATTGTGCAAGATCGTGCATTATATTTTTATTCTGCGAGTAGCCAAGCGCTTCAAATATTCCCTCATAAAATAGTTGTTCCCAAACATGTTTTTTCTGAAGGTCTGAATAACATAGTTTGGCTGAATAAACTTCTTCTGAAAAAGCATGATGAACAACAGGCTCGCTGACACCTAGCGAATCGACATATATTAATTCTTTTAATCTCGCAACCAACTTCTCGCATTTTTTCAGGAACCTCGAGATTCCTAGTTCAGAAAGATAGTCAACAACAACTTTTTCATCTGCTAATTCTGAAACTTTGTAACAATGTACTTTATTAGTTTTATTATCATCATCTACAATGATAGACTGTCTTAAACTTTCAAGAACATCGGGTTTAACATGAGGGGCAAAACAGAAAGTATGAATTTTTCTTCCGCCGGGGGTAAAAACAAATTTTTGGTTGGATTCGTTATTAACAATCGCATGAAGAATAACTTTATTGAATCTTTTATTCAGATTATGTCCATGCTTCCACCAATCTGAATGTGTATTATCTATTTCTATATCCCCAACATAAGTGAAGTTTCCAACTTTAATCTTTGCATTTATAAAATCGGGGCCGCCCTTTTCTTTATTTTCATCACCGGCACTAAGAACATAAATCCGCTCCCCAGTCTCAGTAAATATTTCATCTGAGAGATGCTGTTCTTTCCAAATTTTGGCCAGAATTTCTTCCGGAATGTGTGCGTGCTGGGACATGAAATATTTCTTAAATAGTAGTTTCTTATAAAACCTAAATTTTGTTATATACTAATTACAAAAGATACAAACCAAATGCTAATAAATTATTCCCGAAATAAGGGACTACCGCTCAATTCTATTTTTGTAGATATTTAGAACTATTCCAAGCAAAGACATGTTACAGAGCAAGGAAGTTCCTCCGTAACTAATAAAGGGAAGCGGGACTCCGACTACCGGCATTAACCCTATCGCCATACCAACATTAATAAGAAAGTGAGTTACAAATATTGCCAAGGTACCAATTACAACTAAGCTAAGATATTTATCTCTCTCTGAAGTAGCAATACGGATTAACCTTAAAAATACAACACCAAACAGGACAATAACCACTAAACTGCCGAGCAACCCGAACTCCTCACCAATTGTACAGAATATAAAATCCGTCCACTGCTCAGGGATGTAATGCAACTGGGTTTGATGCCCTGAAAGATAACCCTGACCGAAAAATCCACCTGCCCCAATTGCAATTTTTGCTTGCAAAGAGTTATATCCGGCCCCCAAAGGGTCAGAATTTGGGTCAACAAAAGACAGAATTCTTTTTTGTTGATGCGGGCTTAGAATCTTATAAACATAATCAACGAAAAATCCCGCCGCAAGATTTATTGCAACAATAGAACCACTAAGGAAGATATCTTTCCGGAAAAAGATAAGCACGCCGATAATTACAACAAGTGCACCCATGAAATAGTATGTCCCGAACAATGATGCAATTGCGGCAGCACCGGGACTTAAAACAAAAAACAATCCAAACATGCTAATGCCATTCCAAAACAACATAAGCAGAATGATGGCAAAGAAAATAAATGAACTGCCTAAATCAGGCTCCATCATAATCAGCAGTACCGGGAAAAGACCTATGAACAATGCGATGCATATATCCTTTAGGGACTCAATATTAGTCTGCTGACGAGTCAGGAATTGCGCTAGCGCGAGAACTGCGGATATCTTTGCAACTTCACTCGGTTGGAAACTGAATCCGCCGATATGAATCCAGCATCTTTGACCACCTACTACTTTACCAAAAATAAGTACTCCGATTAACAGAAGTAACGAAATGACATAAAAAGGAATTGTAATGGTTTTCAAATGCTGCGTGGGGATATAAATCATCCCGACCATAAAAACTAACGATAAAACCCATGTGGTTAATTGCTTAAAGAAAAATCCCTGCTCGTTTGGACTAGTCCTTGTTGCCGAATAAATCGCAATAAACCCAATAAAGGTCAGAGCAAGTATTACTGAAAAGAGTGTTAACTCAAACTTACCTAAATAATCTTTAACAATCTTTTTCAATCAGGGACCTCCATCTTGGCAATTTTATAGTCCTTAATACCGGTCTTTCCTTTGAGTAAATATGCATCCATCATTTTTCGGGCTATAGGAGCGGCGTAAGTGGCTCCAAACCCTGCATTTTCAACTAATACAGCAACTGCAATTTTCGGATGGTCAAAGGGTGCAAATGCTATGAACCAAGAATGGTCTTTACCGTGTGGATTTTGCGCGGTACCTGTTTTACCTGCAATTTCATATTCGCTTGTTTTAATATTTGTCGCAGTTCCTCCACCGTTTACTACCAAGAACATTCCCTTCTTGACTAAGTCAAAAGTCTTCTGCGACACACCTGTGTTAACTTCTTCATAACTGGCAGGAACTAATTTTTTATTTTCATCTAAATATCCTTTTACTACATGCGGCACGAATGACTTGCCATCATTTGCAATAAGCGCGCAGTAAAAAGCAAGTTGCAGAGGAGTAGCATTAACTTCTCCCTGCCCAATTCCCAAACTAACCATAATACCCTTAGGCCAATTTGGACCATAAATTTTTTCATAATAATGTTCCGTTGGAATCAATCCGGCTGATTCTTCTGAAATATCAATACCCGTTTTTCTACCCAATCTGAATTTGTGAGCATAGTCCGCAAGACGGTCAAGCCCAACCTTAAAAATTAATTGATAGAAAAAGCTGTTACAAGACTGTTCGATAGCATGCACAACATTTATAGCACCGTGATGCCCGTGGCACTTAAAGAATCTTCCGAAGGTAAATCCCCCAGCACAACCAAGAGTAGAATTTTCATTTATCACATTGCTTTCTAATGCAGCAATCGCGCTGAGTATCTTAAAAGTAGAACCTGGGGGATGCGCCGCCATTGATGCACGGTTGAACAAAGGTTTTTCTTTATCTGAATATAATTTTGAGATATACTCTTTCGGAGTAAAATATGAGAACTCATTTAAATCATACGACGGCGAACTTGCAAGGGCTATTACCTCTCCGGTAGATGGTTCAATTGCAACGGCAGCACCTACATATGGGCTTAATTCCTTTTCAGCAACCCTTTGAACATCCGCATCAATTCCGAGAACTGCATCCTTACCTTTAATTGCTGCGAGCATTCTCGCTTTGTCCTGAGTTACTTCGCGTCCCCTTGAATCAACAAGTACATATCTAAATCCTTTTGTACCTCTTAACATTTGCTCATACTTTTTTTCGAGTCCGTTGTACCCGATTAAATCTCCGGGAGTATAATACTTGTCGGCCTCTAAGAGTTTAGGATTAATTTCTTTTGTATAACCATAAAGATGTGATGCCATGATTGAGTCACGATAACCGCGCTGCATCTCGATAATATAATTAACGCCTTTAAGCTTATCAATATTTTCTTCAATCCACCCGATAACTTCGAACTCTACTCCTCTTTTTAATTTCAGTGGGACGAATGACGAGTACTGACTGTTCTTTGCAATGATGCTGCGTATGGTCCCCGGGGCAAAACCCATGATACTTTCCAATAGGGAATCACTTTTCGCACGGTATTCTGCAGGGATAAGTCTAACTGTATAGGTAGGAGTATTCTCGACTAATAGTTTCATGTTTCTATCAAAAAAAACTCCGCGCAAAGGAGTTTCTTCAATAGCTTTCATACTGTTTTCCATTGACTTCTGTTCAAGTTCAGTATGATTAAATATTTGCAGTCTAATTAATTGAGATATATAAACTGCAAGCACAAAAATTACTAAAAATTGAATTACTGGTTTTCTTGATTCACTGTGCGAGACTTCACCAATCATGTCATCTCCTCTTTGAATTCACAATTACAATAAACGAAGAAATGGCCGCAGTGTATAATGATGGGAAGACTCCCTGCATCATTACTAAAGAAAAAATACTGCCCCGTATATCAAGGTTTGTAAGTATCGCAAATACTACGGAATAAATAAAAGTAACAAGCATCACGATGAGAATGAATGAATAATTCTGAAGAATCTGTTTATTTCTTTGCTCACTCCAGAAAAATCCACCGAAATAAATTGCCAGTGAAGCAGCAAATACTGAAGCCCCGATTAAGTTTCCGCATGTCAAATCAAATACAAGTCCAAATACTGCTGCGGTAAGGATACCCCAAAGCCTTGTTCGCTCCAAAGTAAAATAGACTAACAGTACAATCCATAAATTAGGAAGAACTCCGTTAATTGAAATTATTGGAAGAACTGATATGTGTATCAGGAGTGATGCGGTAAAATAAATGTAAATCCAAAAAGAAGATTTTTTCATACTATTTTTCTTTATCTCCTGATAGGAAAGTCGGCTTCTGTTTTTCCATTATAACCAATAAGTTTTCAGACTTCTCAAACTCAGATGCAAACTCAATCTCGATTGAAGAGAGATATCCCTGTTCAGGATTTATAATACGCTTTACCCTGCCGATAACTATCGGTAAATTTATAATTGAACTGCTAGGTGCTGAAACAATTGTGTCGCCAATCTTTATATCAGCAGTTTTGGGGATATAATTAATAATGGAATGAGTGCCGTCCCAACGCAAAATACCCTGGTACTTAGTTTTCCGTTCCCTTACAATTAAGGACAAAGTAGAACTCTTCAGTGTTTTAACGCTGCTATAATCATCAGAAACATCAGAGATAATTCCGACCAATCCATTTTCAGAGATAACAACAAAACCCGGTTCCAAGCCATTATTCCTGCCTGCTTTCAACACAATGGTAGTTTGCGTAAGTGATATTGAGCGGAAGGCTACTTGAACGGGTAGCATAGGATAGCTTAATGAATCGACAACTTTTAGGAGATTTTTCAATTCAATATTTTCTGAAGCATATTCCTGATATAGACTAAGTTGAAGCATCAGATTAGCGTTTTGTCTTCTCAACCGTTCATTTTCAGAACGCAGAGAACCCGAAGGAAAAAGCGATGAGGTAATACTTGAGACTGAGGCAAATGTACTAAAAGCAAGTATTCGGAATTTTTTAATTCCGCTTGCTTCATTTCTGGAAATGAGAAATAAACTAAAAATGAGAATCAACAAAAGAGTTACAATCTCTTTTATTGATTCCCATAATTCTTTTAAAAAACGAGGCATTAATATTGACGATTACGAATCAGTACTCTTGAATATTGGTTGATATTGTCGATAACTTTTCCAACACCTCTAACTACAGCGGTCAAGGGATCATCGGCAACATGCACCGGCAAACCGGTTTCGAGCATAATCTTTTGGTCCAAGCCTTTAAGCAAGGCACCACCACCGGTAAGCATAATTCCACAGCCCAAAAGATCTGAAGAAAGTTCGGGAGGAGTTTTTTCTAATGTCTGCTTAACAGCATCAACAATTTTTTTAATATTAGGGCTAAGTGCTTCTCTTATTTCAACTGAAGATACTTCTATTTCTTTTGGAGTGCCGCTTCCTAAATCACGACCCTTTACTTGAATTGTAAGTTCTTCATTCATCGGCATTGCAGAACCGCCAATCATTTTAATTCCTTCAGCAGTTTTCTCACCAATTAAGATGTTATGCTGCTTTTTGAAAAAATCAACAATTGCGTTGTTCATTTCATCACCTGCCACACGGATAGATTCTTCGGTTACAATACCTGCTAAAGATATGACTGCTATCTCTGTAGTTCCACCGCCGATATCAATAATCATGCTGCCGACTGCGGCCTCAACATCGATACCTATTCCAATTGCAGCCGACATAGGCTCAGCAATCAAATGAACTTCTTTTGCACCCGCATGTTCGGCGCTGTCGCGGACTGCTCTTTTTTCAACTTCGGTTGCTCCGCTTGGGATCGCAACTACTACGCGTTTAGATGATTTAAAGCCATAGCTTACTTCTTTGATAAAAGCGCGAATCATACCTTCCGCGATTTCAAAGTCAGCTATAACGCCATCACGCATAGGGCGGATGACTCTGATTTCCTTATGTTCACGGCCAAGCATTTCTTTTGCTTTGTTACCTAAAGCAATAATTTTTTTTGTATTCTTATCATATGCAACAATAGATGGCTCATTAAGTACAATACCTTTGCCTTTGACATATATAAGCGTATTGGCTGTTCCCAAATCGATAGCCAAATCGGAGGACATAAAATTTAATAAACTCATTTAAGAAAAAACTCCGGAGTTAATATTTATTATTAGTATAATTTCTGTTATTCAAGACTACAAAATTACTCAAAATTATGTTACAAAAGAACAATTACAATGATTTTATGAGTAAATTCGTCTAATTATTTTTTTGAGGTCTTTTCCACCACAAAACGCAAAGCTTCCACCTTATTCTTAAGCTGTGAAGCAAACACAAAATCTGAATATTGCTCTGATTTTGATATCATATTCTTCCCTGATTCAATTTCACCGGTTTTATAATAACCGACCGCAGCATTATAGTGGCTGAAAGGTTTAATCCAGTCCTCTGTAACTTTTTTTGCGACTATCACTTCCTGTGCGTATTGAATTGCCTGTTTATAGTCTTTCAAACCAAGATACGCTTCGGATAGATAGTATTTTACCAAAGGTGATAAATCCTCGCCTGCGGTTTTTCCTAAAAGGGAGACTAATGAATCAACCGCCTTGTGATACCCACCGGCCGCAATCATATTGGCAAATTTGAAAATCTTAAACTCGTTATCCCCGGGATATTTCTTTGTGTATGCTAAACCTTTACTATTTGCAAAGGCATCCTCATCCAACGAAGTGTTTCCGGTTGAGGCCGAAACAAAATGAGCTTTGGATTTTGTTTCATTCTTTAGAAAATGATAAGCAACTCCCATCCTGAAATGCGCAATTCCGGTATAGTCTTTTATTTTCGTAAAGTTCAAAAATTTCTCATACTGAGGGATTGCTGCAGAAAAAGAATTTTGATAAAACTTAATATCGCCAAGCAGCATATATGAATATGCTTTAAGTTGCTGAAATTCTTTAGAGTGTGTATTTGAGAGCGGCTCAATAATTCTTCTGCCTGCTTCCAACTTATGACCTTTAATATATGAGACGCCTAAAGAATATGAAAACATTATATTATTCGGATAACGAGCTCTCAATCCTTCAAAAATCTTTATTGACTCAGGATAATTAAAAAGAAACTCACGACTCAATTCACCAAGATAATATTGGGCCTCAGTTTTAGTATAAGTCGATTTTTGAGAAGCAATTTTAACATAGTTATAAGCTTCATCCAAAGATGTTTTGAAGCCTGCTATATTAATCATATAATTTATCGAAGATGGAATTCTGGAGAGTGCAAATTTAAAAAGCCCTAAGCCCAAGTATGCATCATAGTTCTCCGGATCTGCTTTTATTGATGCACTAAGATAGCC
The DNA here is from genome assembly GCA_903915485.1 of uncultured Ignavibacteriales bacterium. Lineage (GTDB taxonomy): Bacteria > Bacteroidota > Ignavibacteria > Ignavibacteriales > Ignavibacteriaceae > CAIYTF01. Next base: position 15,446 of record CAIWTC010000032.1, read on the forward strand.
ATACGATTTTTGACTTACATTAACCATCTCGAGGTATTGCCCTGCTTTACCCAAAGCAATTGCTTTCTGCATATAAATATTGCCAAGGTAAGAGTTAACAACTGCGCCGCTCTTATCATGAAGCGGTGTCCAGTTTTTAAGTTTTTCGATGCATAGGTCTGAATATTTTGTCATTGAGTTTAAGTCGTCAGCATCAGCACTTCCGAGATAGAGCCATAAATGAATTTGTGAAAGATAATAGTATGCTCTAGGGTCCTTCTCATCAGATTTTGCCAAAGACAGCAGCACACTTTTTGCGTAGTCAAGATTGAAATTATATGCGCTTTCAATACCCTGTTTTAACAGGGCTTCATTTGCTCCTGAAACGGAACGGCCGGCAAAAATAATTGTCAGAATAATTACCGTAGAAAGTAATTTTATTTTCTGTTTCATCTTAGTTTAACCCTTTTTTGATTGCTTTTTTGCTGCTTTAATGAAATCTCTAAATAACGGATGAGACTTCACTGCTCTTGATTTTAGTTCCGGATGAAATTGGCATCCGACGAACCATGGGTGGTCTTTAATTTCAATCATCTCAATCAGTTCTTTTCCCGGCGAAAGTCCGCTGAAGATAAGTCCTTTGGCTGAAAGTGCTGACCTGAATTTATTATTAACTTCATATCTGTGACGGTGACGCTCAGTAATTAAATCCAATCCGTATGCCTGCCTTGCCAATGTATTTTCAGTAATTACACATGGGTAAGCACCTAACCTCATCGACCCGCCAATATTTTTGACATTTTTTTGTTCGGACATTAAATCAATTACACTATATCTATTTTTCTTAAACTCTGAACTGTTGGCAGATGCCATTCCGCAGACATTGCGGGCATATTCAATAACCGCGCATTGAAGTCCCAAACAAATTCCAAAGAAAGGAATTTTATTTACTCTTGCATAAGTTATCGCTCTGATTTTCCCTTCAACACCTCTTTCACCAAATCCGCCGGGAATAAGTAAACCATGAATACCCTTCAGCAATACAGAAGGATCAGTTCTTTCACATTCCTCAGCATCTATGGCCCTAATCTTTACTTTAACTTTATTCTCTGCACCTGCATGGATGAATGCTTCCATAATGCTCTTATAAGAATCACTATGAAAAATATATTTTCCAACTAAGCCAATTTCAACTTCGCCGGGAGGGTTCTTAATATCGTTAAAGAAACTCGCCCATTCATCAAGTTTTATTTTTTTCTCCGGAAGACTAAGCAGTGAAAGCACATGCTCATCTACTTTTTGTTTATGAAACACCAACGGTACTTCATAAATCGACTGGCAATCATGCGCTGATACCACATACTTTGATTCAACATTGCAGAAAAGTGCAATTTTATCTTTTAGCTCTTTTGCAAGTTCTTTTTCTGAACGGCAGATAAGCATGTCAGGTTGAATTCCCAACTCCAACAAATTCTTAACACTGTGTTGAGTCGGTTTTGTTTTTACTTCGCCTGCAGCAGGAAGATAAGGAACTAAAGTAACATGAAGAGCAATAGCATTTTTCTTTCCGACTTGACGCATCAATTGACGCATAGCTTCAAGGAAGGGTAAACTTTCAATATCACCTACAGTACCTCCGATTTCAGTGATTATTATATCATAATCGCCAATCTCAGAAATCTTTTGCATACGGTATTTAATTTCATCAGTGATATGAGGAATAACCTGAACAGTTTCGCCTAAGTAATCCCCTCTTCGCTCTTTCTTAATGACCTCTTCGTATATCTGGCCCGTTGTAACATTGTTTGAACGAGTCATGTTAATATCTAAAAATCTCTCGTAGTGACCTAAATCCAAATCTGTTTCAGCACCGTCATCCGTTACATAAACCTCTCCATGCTGGAAGGGATTCATTGTCCCTGCATCGACATTGAGGTATGGATCAAACTTTTGAATGGTAACTCTATAGCCTCTCTGCTTAAGGAGTAGTCCTAAAGATGCTGCGCTGATTCCTTTACCTAGCGATGAAACTACACCGCCGGTAACAAAAATATACTTCGTTTTATTCTTTTTGGTCATTTTATGCGATAGATTTTGAAATAAACCTTAAATATAATAATTTTTAACTTCATTTATTTGAATTTTGGAAAGAATTTCCCCGTTCGGGAAGTTTTTTCTA